>NZ_JADYXB010000027.1:0-51398 GCF_015864485.1 Pseudoalteromonas sp. SWN166 | reverse complement strand
AATGCCAATCCATAACTGGAATCTGACATTGTCGCAATTGGCCATCCACTTCGAAGGTAGGTTAGATGGTGTGCTAGATATTTAGCAATTTAGGCTGACACAGAATTCTGAACGCCCTCGTGTCTAGCTTTGAAGATAAATAGTTTTTCGTTGACTTAAATTTTTAAGGGCTTTAGCTTGAGCCTAAATGGTTTTCTATCATTCATACAAGTTAAGAATTATAAAGCTGTTCGCCATGAGATCAAATAGCTTTTCATACTTTTCAAACTCAACATGAACTGTAGGCTCTCCATTGAAAGATGTTATTAGTTGCCCCTGAATTTGAATCTGTTTGTTATTATAATAGATAGTGTATACCAGTACTTCCATCCCGACAGTACTTCTTACCCTAGAATTTTCTAATTTGTAGTGCATCCAAAATCCGGGCAAGCCCTCTAGCGTTAACCTGCCACTATTAATATAATTCCCACCATTAGGTATGATACTTTGAATATATTTTGGCTCTAAGATTTCTGTTATATCTTCCTCTGTTATTTTTTCACCTGATTCTATTAGCAACTCTTTAATTAAAATTAGGAAATTTGCAGGACCTTGTCCATTTTCACTAACAAACTTTTGTACAATATTCGGTCTCTCTGCTTCTTTAGCGATCCAAGTTATGGGGTGCTCAATAGAAAAGGCGACTCCTTTTGCTTTTCCTAGACCATCTGATAAATACTTCTGCTTATGGCCATCAATAAATTCTAGTCCTGGATTGCTTTCATAAGCGGGTTTGAAAAGCAGTAATGTCTGTATAATTGGTGATTCTATTTCTCCTTTTGCCCTTTTACGGACCAGCTCTACAAACTCACGAGCTTGGGCTAATGAAACTTGCTCCATATTGAATAAGTTTGCAATTTGACTGGGTAGTTGCTGCTTAATTTTACTCCATTCATTTTTTGCATGTTTATCCATGAATAAATCCATATTGCTTATAGATGTACTAAAATTTGATGCAAATTCTTTTTCAACTATTTCAGCAGACATTGATAATGATGGATATCTTTGGGAAATTTCACTTAAAGAGTGACTTTGAGCAATATAAAAGCCATAAGCCCGTCCAATATCTTTAGCTGTGGCATTTGAAAATTTAATCTCTGCAAATGACTTTAATGGAAATATAAATAAAGAAATGAGGGTTAGCATTACTCTAATTTGGTTGTTCATAATTACATCCTTGTGATTTATTAACCTAAGTTTGATGGGAGTCCATATACTGATGCTGGTTACCTCCTCTATTCTAATAATTTATATTAAAATCAGAGCTATAAGGATTAGCAGGATGATTTATCTATTTTTATCTCCATTATAAACTCGTTATTTGAGTCAATAATTTTTTCTATCAAGCCAACATCAGAGTAACCTTTGAATAGATTATCTTTATCTGCTAAACCAGAGCAAAAAGGAGGTGTTACTTCATTTATCAGAAGCTCTTTGAATTCACCTATAGATACTTGTAATTCACTTTTATCAAATTTCAATTTTATATTTTCAACAATAAATAAATTATCATTTATTTTTTTTAATTCTCGACTGAGAAGCGTCGTATTTTCATCGACCTGAATAGGGTATGTAAAGTTTTCATTGTTAATTACGAACTCATTTAAAAAACTTTCTAATACCATTGTTTTATTATTAGTAGCTAAGCTTCCAACAGAATTGTTTCCAATAACTCCAAAAACTATCTTAACCACTATTATAGTTAATATAGAGAGGAATAATGTCTTAAGTATTTTCATGAATTTTCCATTTCTTTTACTGTAGTGTGGCGTATAAAAAACATAATTATGCACCCAATAATATTTCCACCAACTATTAAGTTGAGAACTGCTAGCACAGTAATATGCCCAACTTTGCGCTTAGAGATAGCCCAGTGTGCCCAATACATAAACCCAATAACGGCACTGAGAGCAACAATTACAGCAGCGATACCGGCTTCACTATCAGAACTTAACTTTAAAATTGCTCCTGATATTAAAATAGTTATTATCCACATAAACCATAAATATATTTTTCTCCAAATACCTAGTGTTGTAAAACTGTACCCTAAGTTTAATTCCTTGCTATTGTTCATAATATCTATTCCTTTTATTTAATAATGTAGATCTGCTTAGCTGTTTGGCAATACATCTAAAATGAGAAGCATGTGGATGCTTAATTTAATATGATTGGTAAATGTAGAGGTAGAGGTAGAGGTATGTTCGTAGCTTTAAGCAATAAAACTATGTATTGCTTGTTTACTATCCTTGTACATTTCTATCCCAGTAGCTCTATTAAATCTTACTTAATTAGGTTAAGCAATACTAAAAGATCACTATTACTTTCTCAATTAAGTCTTAGCTAAAAGAAAAAAAGATCGTTGCTAAATCTTTGCTATTTTATTGATAAAAACTGCCTGCCTAATAGCATATACTCTGGGTCCAATGCATTTGGGTTATAAGATGAGCTTTTGATTACCTCATAAATTTCAATATCTTTAATATCTTGTTTAAAAGGGTTCTTTAGCTTGAGTGGCTCTTTTTCATTAAAAAAGTCAAACTTTTCATAAGCTGTAATAAAATGTTTATTTTCAAGATACTCATTACAACCCAATGCTAATTTTGAAGCTTCTAAGAGTAGATGTTTAAGAGCTCTATTCTCCCCTCGACATGCAGAAAATAAAGCCATTGTAGTATGCCTACTTTCAAGCTTAGGCGGCTCATCAAATGGCATTTGCTTCGCTAGGCCCATTAAATATTGGCGAAAGTACTTAATCTCGTTCTTTAAGCTAAAGTATTCAAGTTTTCTTTTTCTAACTAAGCGAGAAGCCCATTGTGGTTCTTCAGCTATTTTTGCAGCCCAAGGCATACCAACCAGTACTATTGGCACTTTTGCCTCTTCACTTATAAACTTTAACCCGTTTGCGATTTGTTGCCGTTCTTGTACGCTTTTAAACTCTATTAACTCCTGAAACTCATTAATAATTAGAAGCTCTACTTGAGCTTTAATTAAGCTTTCTACAAGCTTTTTAGTAAGGTCTGTTTTGTAGCCTCGCTTTTTAATTTGGCTACTTCCAAATAGCTCCAGATCTGCCAGCATTTGGATTAAAGTTGCATCTAAGCCTTTTCCCCTAGAGATACGGCTTATTAAGACTGGCATAGTGCTTCGGCTATAATTCTGTGTAGCTAGAACTCTTTTTTTGTAGTGATTAATGGTATGGCTTTTTCCAACTCCTGTATCACCAATTAATAGCATACACTGCTGGTCTGACTGATATTTACGATTAAACCTTAGCTCATCAAAATCATTAAAAATTGTTTTTATTTGAGGGTGCATAACAATGCAATCGCTAAAGTTTCGCAACTGTTCGATCTGCATCTCTGTAAAGGCATTCATTCAAACGCCTCTAAATCATCATCCCAATCATCGAAGGCATCGTTACTAATATTTTTTTGCACAGGGGCTGCACTTTCTTCAGAGACCTTAATAGTCCCCTTTCCTGTATTACTTACATCAGCTATTTGAGCCTGCTTTTTAACGGCTGTTATCTTAACTTTAGTTTTTGATGCAATAAAAGCTTCTTGCTCTTGTTTTACTCGCTCATGAATTGCCATACGAGCTTTAGCCAAGCCCAAACTATTTTTAGATTCTCTTATAGTTTCTCTGTTAATTTTTTTTATTATTTTATGCTCATAAATACTTAACCCATCCGTATAGTTGGTAGGGTCTGTACATGGTACTTCTAGGTAACTTTCCAGCTCTTCTAAGTAAACATAAATTTTTGAAATGTCATCAGGGTCGACTTTAAACAGTTTTTTTTCAGTTTCTTTTGTTTGCGGATAATGTTTACGATAATCAGCTAAAGCAGTCGAGTCATACATTAACCCTTTAAATTTTATACCGTTTCTATTTAACGCTCTTGAGTCTGAGATACGCATTAGCATAGTAAAACGCGCCTCATCCTCTTCATTCATAGCTAAAGGAGGATAAACAGCATACCCTTGTTGCCACTGCTTAATTGGGATACGCGTTTCACGTGAGTTACTATCTTGATGGTATACATCCACAATCCAACGGTGAAATTCTTCTACAAACGTTGAAAAACGCATGATTGCATCTTTCTCAGGTTTGTATTCTTCTTTTTCTAATATGTTTGAAAATGTTTTACCTGGAACTTCCGCTAAGAAATATTGGTTCATCACTCCAAAAAAACGCTCTATAAATGGTTTGAGCCAAGGCTTGCGTACAGGGTTATATTGAATATTTATTCCTGCTGACTGACAAGCATACTCTAAGTTTTTAGACCAAAATTCAGCACCATTATCTACTACTAAATTTTCAATTTTACCAAAGCAAGGCCAATCATTTTGTAGTTGTATATTCAGAGCATCAAGTGACTTTGGCTTAATCGCATGAGCAATAGCCTTAGCTGCAGATACATACGAAGGAGATTTATAACTAAGATGAAAACCAAGAACACAGCCACTAAATACATCAATAAGTAATGTTAGGTAAGGTCTTCCTATAGGGATAAGTAACTCATCATCAAGTAGAATTAAATCAAGTGGGGTATGATCAATCTCCACACGCTCTAATATTCTTGTAGGAGGTATATGTGCAGCACAGTAAGCAAACCATTGTTCTGCTTTAAATTTGCCATGTCTTGCCACCGCGACAGCATATGGGGGTATTGCTTTAATTCTTTTGTTAAACGCAGTGTAAGATATAATTGGAATTTTGCCTTCGACAATACTCTCATTTTCAATAATAATAAGATCTTGGTAATATCGATAAGCGGTAGCGACTGTAGGCCTTTTAGCATCTAAAAAACGATCTAATGCTTTATCAAAAAAAATCTCATCGCCTTCTACACGCCTGATTCGGTTACCCATTCTATGGTTCTTAACCACAAGAGAAGCTAGGTCTCTATTACTTTCAAGAAACTTTTTACGCCAGCGAGCAATAGTGCGCCAATTTGGCCGAGCTTGCTCATCTTCTTTAAAAATCTCATCTAAAATAGGATCTAAATTTCGCTGGGTCCACCCAGCTGACAGCTTTTTATCTATAGAGATAATTAGTTTATACCTTTGTAGCGCTTCGTTTTTTAAAGTATTTGAAAAGGTATCCAAATCACGCTTGATTAAGTTAGCGTCATCTAATTTGACATATCGTGTAGGTGTTTGCGGTTTAAGTGGCGCTAATGATTCATCAAATTCATCGAAAAAATCTGTCACGGTGTAACCCACAATGTTGGGTTATTACTTAGATCATCATCCTCTAAATCTGCTTTCAACAAACCTTTATGAAGCAATGAATATAAAAAAGACCGCGCTTCACCAATTGACAAATTAAATTGAGATTTTACATCAACTAAGTTTATTGCTCCTGATTTATTAATAAAATTAAGCATTTCACTCTGAATATTTTTAATACCGTAAACACCCGAGTATCGATGCAATAGCTTAAAGTTATTCAAAGCAAGTCCTTTTGTAATCTGGTTTTCAGTTACTAAAATCAACTGAACGCCCATTTTTAGACAAGCGGCTCTTTTTGCAGAGAACCTTTCTCTAAATAAAGGCTCAGCTGTTTCTGTTTCATACTTATACTCATGATATTTTACACGTTTATCTTTGTATACGACTACCGTGTCAGGGGTATAAGGCAAGCTTTTACCCATGAACTCATACTTAAAACCCTCTGGTTGACTACCATAGCTTTCGATTAAATCGTTATATTCATTATGAAAACAAGCATTAAACTCTAATGTACTTTCACACATAATTACATTGCCAACTTTAGTACTAGCAAATTTGAATACATTTTTATTAGGGGAAGGTTTTCTTAAGTTACGTATATACATGCGCTAAACCAGTGTTTTTATTATCATCGTATACATAATATACAAATAAAAATGATTATGTCACACTATGCTTAAATAAAAATATAAGTGAATGATAGTAAACAATTTATTTATTTTTTGCGTTTTCTTAAATAAGCTTTATGTCAAAGTATGGTTTAATTATGTCATGGTATGGTTGTATTATGTCAAAGTATGGTTTCAGCGACATAAGTTCTAGGGATATAATGCTAATTTTTTTGATGCTTAAACCATTGCCGCCTTTACATAAACATCAAAACGGTTCTTTTTGGTTTTAATTTGCATACTTGGGGTTTTATCGTTTAAGAATGGAGCGTAATCCGGGCGTTTTACAACGACACGCTTACTGGCAAGTGGATAGGCAAAATCAAGTAAGTCGTCAGCGTCGTTGTCTGCACCAACAAGTTCTTGAAACACACGCATTTCTTTTTTAACTAATGCTGATTTTTCGCGGTGCGGAAACATGGGATCTAAATAAACAACATCAGGCATGCTTTCGCATTGCTCAAGTAAGGTATGGCTTGAGCCAAATATGAGGCTCATGTTTTCTTTCATCCACAAACCAATTTCAATATCGCTATAGGCTCGCTTTAAACCATCGTATAAAAGGGCTGCAACAACCGGGTGACGTTCATGTAATATGACTTTGCATCCAAGAGATGCAAGTACAAAACCATCTCGCCCTAAACCAGCCGTAGCATCTAATACAACAGGCGTTGCACCTTTATTTAAGCCCACTGCTTTAGCTATGGCTTGGCCTTTACCACCACCAAATTTACGCCTGTGGGCTGCAGCACCTGTTACAAAATCAACGTTAATAGCACCTAGTTTAGGCTCGTCGGTTTTAAACAGGCTTAATCCTTTATCATCGTAATGTAAGCTAAAGCCACTGCAATTTTGTGCCCATTGGGCTAAACCAAAGCGTGTTTCTAATTCATTTAAATAAGGGCGACACTCTTTAAAAGCACACTGAATAACCACAATAAACTCCGACGATAAAATACGCCTGTAGTATATCAACCGCTTTACTTTAAAGCACTAAAATAGCTCTATATCACTATGATGATTAGTATTAACCTTAGTTGCTTCTGCTTTACTACGTAAATTAGATATAAGCTCATTGCGGCTTTCGGCAACTTGTTTAAGCTGATATTTGATAAACGCCAAATCACTATTAGCCGATACAAACAACTGCATGGTTTGATCTAATTGAGATATATATAAAGTGAGATCCGCAGAATTTGCTTGTGTTTGTTGTAGCTTAATAGCGCAGTCAAGTTCATGTAGCTGCTCTATAAACACTTTAGTACTTTTGTTTTGCTCTACATTTTGAGTAGTTAACTGCTTAACAATATCTTGAAGGGCTGTACTTATTTGAGCTGCCTGCTCATAACTGCTTTCGCTTCTTTCCATTGTCACAACCTTTTCGTTGGTCGCTTCTAATATATGCGGAAACAGATCTTTGTAGCGCCCATATAAAACATCGTTATCAACGGGCATATTTTTTATCAAAAGGGACACTTTGGGATAATTAATAATAGTGCTGCTACCAATATCAACAAATCGTTTGGCATGTCTATGTTGCTCAAGCAACTCTTGCTCTAATGGGCAAACACCACTTTGTTGGCTATAAAATATACCTTTGCTTTGATACCAAAACACAACCACAACATCTAAATTTAATGGAGCAAAAAATGCTAAAAAATATTCACTTAACGATTGAAAGTTATTAGCGTGATAACTTTGCCCAACGTAGCGCATTATGCGTCCCATATCGCCCGACTCTGTCATTGCTATTTCCGCTGTTTTATTCGCTGTTACTATATCCAGTTTTAGCTTTACACATTTTTGCCTGTACTCATATAGCACTTTTATACGCGCTATTAGCTCTTCTGTATTAAAGGGTTTAGTGATGTAATCGGATGCGCCAACACTGTAACCTTTTACACGATCGCTAAGCTCAACTTTTGAAGAAAGAAACATGACGGGAATATCTTGGGTGTTTTCATTCTGTTTTATTGTTTTACATACCTCATAGCCTGACATACCTGGCATTTCAATATCGAGTAAAATAATATCTGGGTTGTATTTATTGGTTAGCCTTAATCCCTCATCGTCATCTTTTGCATGAATAATTTTACAAAACCCTGCTAAAGACTCTTCAATTATATGATGAACATATTTGTCGTCATCAATTGCCAATACCAACTTTGCCATGCCTTAGTCCATTTTAATAGGTGTGTTAAAAGCATAGTACGGCAGGATAAAATTACTAAAAATTATTAGCTAATAATTTTAAAATAATAAAAAAGCGCCATTGAGGCGCTTTAATTTGGTTTGTGCTGAACATTTTGTTTTTAAACAGCAATACCACTGTGACGCAGTAATGCATCAACATTAGGCTCTCGCCCACGGAATTTTTTAAATAACTCCATTGGCTCTTCGCTACCGCCTTTCTCTAAAATGTTTTGCATAAAGGCTTGCCCTGTTTCGGCGTTAAAAATACCTTCTTCTTCAAATTTAGAAAATGCATCAGCAGAGAGTACTTCAGCCCATTTATACGAGTAGTAACCTGCGCTATAGCCGCCTGCAAAAATATGGCTAAAACCATTTTGAAAACGGTTAAACTCTGGCGGTTTAACGATTGATGTACGGCTACGTACGTCATCAAGTACTGCTTGAATTTGACAAGGTTCATTTGCTACATAGTCATTATGTATTTTAAAGTCGAATAGCGAAAACTCAATTTGACGCAGCATTTGTACGCCTGAATTGTAATTTTTAGCGGCAAGTAACTTATCAAGTAACTCTTTAGGTAATGGCTCACCCGTTTCATAATGGCCCGAAATAAAGCTCAGGGCTTCTTCGTCATAACACCAGTTTTCTAAAAACTGACTGGGAAGCTCTACCGCATCCCACGCTACACCATTAATGCCTGCCACTGGCGCGGCATCAACTTGTGTAAGCATGTGGTGAATACCATGACCAAACTCATGAAATAACGTAGTTACTTCATCATGAGTAAACAGCGCAGGTTTGTCGCCAACTGCTTTATTAAAGTTACACACGAGATAAGCCACTGGAGTTTGTAGCTCGCCGTTAGCACGTACTTTACGACCCATACAGTCGTCCATCCACGCACCACCGCGTTTGTGGTCGCGTGCATATAAATCAAGATAAAATCGACCACGTAACGTACCACTGCTATCTACAATTTCAAAAAATCGTACATCTTTGTGATAAGTATCAAAATCGGTAACTTCTTTTACGCTAATACCAAATAAGCGATTAACGGTTTCGAATAAGCCGCTAAGTACTTTATTTGCTGGAAAGTAAGGACGTAGTACTTCGTCTGAAATTGCATACTTTTCTTGCTTAAGCTTTTCGCTGTAGTAACCAAAATCCCACGCTTCTAATTCAGAAATACCGTGTTTTTGCTCAGCATAGGCTTTTAGCTCTGCGACTTCTTGCTCAGCTTGTGGTTTTGATTTAGCTGCTAGGTCTTCTAAAAATGAGAATACTTGTTCTGGTGTTTCGGCCATTTTAGTCGCTAGTGACTTTTCAGCGTAGCTGTTAAACCCAAGTAACTGTGCAAGTTCGTGACGAAGCGCTAGCTCCTCGCTCATAATGTCTGAGTTATCAAACTCACCGGCGTTAGGGCCTTGATCTGATGCGCGCGTAGAAAACGCAGTGTAGGTTTCTCTGCGTAGTTCGCGGTTATCTGCGTAAGCCATTATTGGTAAATACGACGGGAAATCGAGTGTAAATAACCAGCCATCTAATTCTTTACTTTTTGCTGTGTCGGCTGCAAGTGCAAGAGCTGATTCTGGCAAACCTGCTAAATCGCTTTCATCAGTAATGTGTTTGTGCCACGCTAAAGTCGCATCCATTACATTGTTGCCAAATTTTGAGGCAAGCTCTGATAAACGTGCACTAATTTCGCCGTAGCGCTTTTGCTGCTCCGGCGCTAGTGCTATGCCCGATAATTTAAAATCACGCAGTGCATTAGTAATAGTTTTTTGCTGTGCTGTAGTCAGCGTTTTAAATTCGTCGCTGTTATAAAGCGTATTATACGCGTTGTATAAACCTTGGTGCTGACCTACAAATGTCGAATATTCAGATATTAACGGTAAGCACTGCTCATAAGCCTCGCGTAATTCGTCGTTATTCATTACTGAGTTTAAATGCGATACAGGGGAGAACATGCGCGATAATTTATCGTCGGCTTCTTCAAGGGGTAATACTAAGTCATCCCACGTGTACGAACCTTTTGCTAGCACGTCATCAATGGCTTTACGACAAAGCTCAATACCGTCTTTTAGTGCTGGTACTACGTACTCAGGCTTTATTTTTGAAAATGGTGGTAAGCCTTCAAGGCCAATTAGTGGGTTGCTCATAAATACTCTCTTTGCGTTAATGCATTACGTTTAAGTTGGGTCTAAAAGTAAAAAAACAACTCAGTCGCTTTTAAGTTATGTGATTTTAATAGGGTTGCTCCAGAGCAAAACACAAATAACCCATTAATGAGTCAGCCACTTTATAACGATCTAACACCGTATCAACTAAGTTATTGCTGCATACTTGTTTTTGAGTAAGTGGGCTCATGGCTATAAAGTCTTTTCGCTTGAGCTCATTTATTAATGGGTGCTCTTTTTCAAACCCTCTTGGCGGTCGCTTTAGTGATTCTCCTGACATTTCGAATATAGATTTAAACTGCTCATCATAAATTGCTTTTTTATAGCTATTTGGGTTTTCATCTATGCAGGTTCTAATTGCGTTAAGCGCCTTTGATTCTGGTCGCCAAATACCCGCACCTACAAAGCATTCGTCATTTGCTAAGTGAAAGTAAAACCCCGGGGCGTGTACGTCTTTACCCATAAAATGGCGAAATTGAATCCCTACATTAGTTTTATATGGGGTTTTATCTTTACTAAAACGCGCGTCTTTATGGATTCTCATTAAGCTACCGCCCACTTTTTTATCTGATGCGACAAAATGGCTAGAAACCTCAGCAAGTGGTGCTTGCATTTGCCTAATGAAATCTAAAGAGGGCTCTCTTACGTATTCCTCATACTGTGATTTATGGTCGTTAAACCAGTCTCTATTATTGTTTTGATCAAGCTGAGCAAGAAATTTGAATGTTTTTTTACTAAACATAGGTCACCTAAACACTCTTTATTTTTAAAACTTAATGTTATGCTAATGCGCATAAAACTCAACGCCTAAGGACATAAAATGACACAACACTTTGATTATATTGCAATCGGTGGTGGCAGTGGTGGTATTGCCTCTGCAAATAGAGCGGCAATGCGTGGCGCTAAAGTAGCACTTATAGAAGCAAAACACATGGGTGGCACATGTGTAAACGTAGGCTGCGTACCTAAAAAAGTAATGTGGCACGGTGCTCAGGTTGCCGAAGCAATTAATTTATATGCCCCAGATTACGGCTTTAATGTTGAAGTTAAAGGCTTTGACTGGAGCAAATTAGTAGAAAGCCGTGAAGCCTATATAGGCCGAATTCATAAAGGTTACGACAGTGGCCTGGCTAGCAATGGCGTTACTGTAATTAAAGGCTTTGCTAAATTTGTAGATAACAAAACAGTTGAAGTAAACGGCGAGCACTACACAGCCGACCATATATTAATTGCAGTAGGTGGGCGCCCAAGCATTCCGCATATTGAAGGTGCTGAACACGGTATCGATTCAAATGGCTTTTTTGAATTAAAAGAGCAACCTAAACGCGTTGCAGTAATCGGCGCAGGCTACATTGCAGTTGAACTTGCGGGTGTATTACATGGTTTAGGTACTGAGACACATTTATTTGTACGTAAGCATGCCCCACTTCGTAGTTTTGACCCATATATAGTAGATACGCTTGTTGAAGTAATGGCTGCCGAAGGCCCTACTTTACATACTCACTCTGTACCAAATAAATTGGTTAAAGAAGATGACGGCTCTGTAACACTGCATTTAGATAACGGCAAAACTCATAACGTTGACCAAGTAATTTGGGCCATTGGCCGCGAACCAACAACTAATGCTATTAACGTTGCAGCAGCAGGCGTAGAAGTAAACAGCAGTGGTTTTGTAAAAGTTGATGAGTTTCAAAATACCACAGCTAAAAATGTATACGCGGTTGGCGATATCATCGAAAATGGTATTGAACTTACACCGGTAGCAGTAAAAGCAGGGCGTACTTTATCTGAGCGCTTATTTAATAAAGAGCTACCAGATGATTTAAAAATGGATTACAGCTTAGTTCCTACCGTTGTATTTAGTCACCCACCGATTGGGACTATTGGTTTAACTGAGCAAGAAGCTATTTCTCAGTACGGCGAAGAAAACGTTAAAATTTACCAATCTGGTTTTACGGCTATGTACACAGCGGTAACTAAACATCGCCAACCTTGTAAAATGAAACTTGTATGTGCCGGCCCAGATGAAAAAGTAGTTGGCCTACATGGTATTGGTTTTGCGGTTGATGAAATGATTCAAGGCTTTGCAGTTGCCATGAAAATGGGCGCTACTAAAGCTGATTTTGATGCCGTTGTTGCTATTCACCCAACAGGCTCGGAAGAATTTGTAACGATGCGCTAGGCGCTAAACTCTAAGTGCTCAATTATAAAAAGCCCTTGCTAAGTAAATAGTAAGGGCTTTTTAATGCTTATTATATTGTTCACAGCCAACGTTACATCTAAAACCTTTATTAAACATTAAATAAATATCTAAGCCATTATTTTAACAGCAAAAATATTAGACAGATAAAAATATTAAAAGTTTAAATTTTGTTTTGGCTTTAAGGCATTTTTACAATTAGAATCTCGCGCATTTATAGTTTCTCTTGGTTATTTATGTTTTTACTACGATCATTTATTTACTTACTGTGTCTAGCGGGTGTTGCCTCTTTGATTCAACTTGAAGGATTTGAGTTACAACAAAACGCACTTTACAGTGAAGAAACGCTCACTGAACATATGCAAGATATTTTAACTTTTTTAAGCTGTATTTTGTTTTTCTATGCTTCACGAATTAACTTTCAACTCAAAATACCGGCGGTATTGCTTTCTGCATTAACGGCCATGATGTTTGTGAGAGAGTTTGATACTTCTCTAGACTTATACCTATTTGATGGTGCTTGGCAAAGTATCGTCTATTCTATTTTGGCTGGCGTGTTTGTTTATTTAATAACAAACAGAGGGAGTATTTTTAACGCTTTAAAAGCCTATAGCCTCACTCCTAGTTATGGAATTTGTTTATCAGGCATGGTTACTTTACTCGCATTTTCGCGAATGATGGGCAAAGGTGCATTTTGGCATTCAGTAATGGGCGATGACTATGTACGCGTAGTGAAAAACATTGTTGAAGAAGGAATAGAAACTCTTGGCTATACTCTAATTTTTATTTCAGCCATTGAGCTTGTTCTCATATGCCGAAAAAGAATGGCTAAAAATCACAAGCATTGTACTGATGAAGCAACTCAATAACGTAGCTCCATTTTTATTGGTTACTTTTTTGCGCTAAGTTTGCTAATTGGTTTAATAAATCAATATACTGAGCCTGTTTTTATCAACTCGCGTTTAATTGGATATTATGACTAAAGATATATTGCTGCATCCGTTTCTTCTTTCAATTGTAATGATCACAATTGCATTTGTACTAAAAGTACTTGTTGATAAGCTCGCTAAAAATCGCGCAGAAAAAAAAGAAAAAGATATTCGTTACATCGCACACAATATTAAGCATTTTATTAATTTTGTAATGATGATATCGCTGCTGTTTGTGTGGTCTACCGAAATTCAAAACTTTGCACTTTCAATTGCTGCCTTTGCTGTGGCGATTGTGCTTGCAACGCGCGAGTTTATTCAGTGTGTTATAGGCTTTTTTTACCTCGTAACAACTCGCCCGTTTAGAGTGGGTGATTGGATACAAGTAGGTGATTACTTTGGTGAAGTAGCTGAAACGGATTGGATAAAAACAACCATGCATGAAATTGATATACATACTTATCAATTTTCTAGAAAAACCATATACATACCAAATAATAAGCTGATTACCAGCTCTATTAAAAACTTAAACTTTGTAAAACGCTTTGTTACACATCATTTTATTATTGTCCGAAGAGAGAGCTTTAACCCGTACCCTATTCACGACACATTAACTGAGCAAGCTAAGCTGTATTGCGAAGAGTTTCAAGAAGTAGCAAGCCGTTATAATTCGATGATTGAGCGTAAACTTGATGCAAAAATATCTGGCCCAGAACCAGTAATTCACTTTGGTACAACCGATTTAGGTGAATTTAAAGCAAGCTTTACCTTGTTTTGCCCAACAGAAAAAGCGCTTGAGATAGAGCACAAATTAACAGAGTGCTTTTTTGCATTATGGTATAAAGAGGCTGAAAAAAATAAAGAGGATGAAGGAGAGGTATAAACCCCACCTTCATTAAAACAAAGAGCGCGAATTCACTTCGCGCTTGAGTAATATTTAAGCTGTACCACCGACTGTTAACCGATCAATTTTAAGGCTTGGTTGGCCTACGCCTACCGGTACGCTTTGACCATCTTTACCACACACACCAACACCTTTATCAAGTGCTAAGTCGTTACCAACCATAGATATTTGCTGCATTACTTCTGGTCCATTACCAATAAGCGTTGCGCCTTTAATTGGTTGGGTAATTTTACCATTTTCGATTAAATACGCTTCTGATGCGCTAAATACAAACTTACCTGAGGTTATATCAACTTGTCCGCCGCCAAAGTTAGGTGCGAATACCCCTTTTTTAACTGAACTTATAATATCGGCTTGACTGTGCTCTCCGCCTAACATGTAGGTGTTAGTCATGCGAGGCATTGGTAAATGCGCATACGACTCACGGCGTGCGTTACCTGTAGGGCTTACACCCATTAAACGCGCGTTTAGCTTATCTTGCATATAGCCTTTTAAAATACCGTTTTCGATGAGTACGTTGTAAGCGGCTGGTGTGCCTTCATCATCCACATTAAGTGACCCACGGCGATCGGCCATGGTGCCATCATCAACAACAGTACACAGCTCAGATGCTACTTTTTGGCCCACTTTACCACTAAACGCAGACGCGCCTTTGCGGTTAAAGTCGCCTTCAAGTCCATGCCCTACTGCTTCGTGTAAAAGCACGCCAGGCCAACCATTACCAAGTACAACTTCCATCGTGCCTGCAGGTGCATCAATAGCTTCAAGATTTACTTTAGCTTGGCGTACAGCTTCTTCAGCAAATTCCATCCAACGTGGTTTACCATCAACAAGCTCTTTAAAATAACCGTAATCTAAACGTGCTCCACCACCTGCGCCACCGCGTTCACGGCGACCATTTTTTTCAAGCAGTACTGAGCAGTTTAAACGAATAAGCGGACGAATATCGGTAGCAAATGTGCCATCACTTGCCGCTATTAATACTTCTTCGTATACCGCCGACATTGAGCTAATTACTTGCTCTGCATCGGGAGCTAATTCACGAATGTAGTTTTCAAGTTCACGTAATAAGCTCACCTTGTCGGTATCGCTCATACTCGAAATTGGTTGATGCGGTGCAAACTGCTCTTTAGCTTTAACATCACTAAATACTTTAATTGCTCTATCTTCGCCAGCATCTGCAATGCTACGAGCCGCTGTAGCCGCTTTATTAAGTGCTTCGAGGTTTATTGCATCAGAGTAAGAAAAACCTGTTTTTTCGCCGCTTACAGCACGTACACCAACGCCACGTTCAACGTTATAAGAGCCTTCTTTAACTAAGCCGTCTTCAAGCACCCATGATTCGTGGTGGCTTGATTGAAAATATAAATCGGCGTAATCCACTTTATGCTGATGTATGTAAGCGAGCGTTTTTTCGAGCTCTTCTCTATTTAACTGGCTGTCGTGTAGTAAATGCTGTTCAACCGAATTCATAATAAATGCTCTCTAAATCGTTGATGAGACTGCACGGGCATATCTCGTCTAATTTTTTGTAACTGGTCTAAATCTGCGTTGCAGCTTATAAAACCGGTGCCTGTTGGCAATTCACTCAGGATACTTCCCCAAGGTGAAATAATAATACTGTGGCCATATGTTTGTCGGCCATTTTCATGTGTACCGTACTGAGCTGCTGCAACTACATAACATTGCGTTTCTATTGCGCGAGCTGCTAATAATGGCTGCCAATGCGCTTGTCCTGTGACGACTGTAAATGCACTTGGTACTAAAATAATATCGGCGCCTTGGCGTACTAGTTCATTGAATAAGCCACTAAAGCGCAGATCATAACATACTGTTAAGCCTATTTTACCAAAGGGAGAATCAACAACAACCACATCGCTACCTGCTTGGGTAAAATCTGACTCTCGATAGCTACCTGTTTGATCATCTACGTTTACATCAAATAAATGTATTTTGTTATACGTTGCAACCAGCTCGCCTTGATTATTATATAAGTGCGATGCTGCATAATATTTATATTCGTTAAATGGCTCAGGCATTGTCCCTGCATTTAACCAAATATTATGGTGTTGGCACAATTCACTAAGTTGTAGTTTGTATCGCTCAACTTGCTTAGCAACACGTAACGTATCGTTACCACTTTTACTAAACACTAAAAAAGCCTCAGGCAAACAAACAAGTAATGGTCTTGTTGCGGGGAGTGTTTTAAGTGCACGCTTTAAGCTTGCTATGTTGTCATCAGGGTTTACTCCTGAACACATTTGCAGGGCAACTATTGTGGGAGTGCTTAGTATTTCAGTTTTGTTCATTGCGTTACTGTTACTTGTGCATCTTTAAGTTTTAAATCGACTGATGCTTGTGGCTGATTTTGCGCAGCTTGAGGAAGCGTAACTTCACGACTTTTTCTGTCGAGTTCTTGAACAATAGGATCGTTCATTTTACCCGTTACTTTAAAGTTGATCTCTGAGATGACGCGCGCAGAATGAATAACTTTATCAATTGCTAAGGCAGCAAGCCCTGTTACTGGGTTTACCATCCATGCAACTATAACCGGAATACTCGAGGTTACCTGCGGCGCTACAGCAAGATCATAATCTATATCAAGCGTGTTTAAATTTGCATAACCTTTAATGGTTAAATCGGCGGGTACGCCGTCCATTTTGGTATCTTTAGTGTAAGCAATGCCATTTTCTAACTGCATAGAGCCTTGCATGCTGTTATAAAAAAAGCCTTTTGAAAATACATCTCTAAAATCAAGTTTGAGCTTGCGTACTAATGAATCAAGGCTCAGTAACGAAAATACGCGTGCTCCGCCATCGCTAACTTCAGTTAAGTGACCTTCACCTAAATCCCAATCAACCTCACCGCTTAAGGTTTTCACATCAAAATTGTAAGGGGCTGCTTGCCAAGTAAGATCATAATTTAGATCGGCTTTTGAATCTTTAATCGCAGAGGTTATATCAAACTCGCCAAAAAGAGCGCCTATATCATCACTTTTAAGCTCGCCACTCAACGTTGTTAAGCCATTTTTCCATTGCCCTTTAGTGCGCAGCACATGATCGCCTTTATCGACCACAAGTTGTGATATTGATAAGCGCTCGCCATCACCCAATAGCGACGCACTCACTTTATCAAGTTGGTAGCGATCTATTTTGCAATCACTACATTCAAACTCAATGGCAGGTATTTTAGTAAGCCAGCTCAAGTCTTCCTCAGGAAGTACATCTGTCATTTCAAGCGCTTGCTCGGCTTTTTTTGCAAAGTTGAGCCTTAGATAATCGGCATTTATTCGTATGGGCTGGCTAGGCTGTGATGTAGGGATAAAAACCCCTGCTCTAAGCTCTTTAGCATTTAACTTTAGGTATAGATCGTCTTTTGATGGCGCTAAACGCATTTCAAAATCATTAAAAATGATGTTACTCGCATCAAGTATACCTATACTTGCAACCACCTCATTAAGCGGTGGCATAATCCCTTTTGATTCTTTATCTGGATTTGCTTTACCTGCTTTAATTATTTGATCAATTAGATCAAACCAAGGCACTAATTCACTCTGTTCAAGGTTTATATTTACGCTTAAGTCTTTTTGGTTTAATCCTAAATCTTGTTTTCCGAGCACAAAGTGAACATTACTAAACTGTGATTTTCCATTTTCTAAAATAGCATTAAAATAAAATTGCTGGTTGGCGTTTGCGGTAATTAAGTTAGATATTTTATCACCTTGAACTACTGCATCTAGCGGCCAAATCTGCTCGCTTGTTTTATTATAAGGCGCGGGTAAGTTACTCGTTAAGCCAAGTAACTCAGAGGTAACTTGGGCGCGGTAATTAAAACCTTGTTCTTCAAAATTAAGTACCAAGCCAATATCAACATCACTCTGGCCGCTTAAATAATTTTTTAATATACCTTGCCCACTATCTATTAGTGTATCGGCGTCAATTTTGGCGTTTATATCTATGTTTGCTTGATAATTTTTTGCATCACTTTTACTGCTGTAATTAATATTTAGCGGCATACCTAACCACTTCGCAGTCGCATTTTTAAGGGTAATATTGTCGTTTTTAAAATTAAGCTCACCAGTTAAGTTTTTAAGCTCAATGCCAGGTGTAGCAATAAATAATGGCAAATCATTTAACTTAACATTACCGCTTACACTCGCTCCGCCTTTAAATTTTGAGCCTACTAAAAGCTCAATACTGGCATCGGCTTCGCCTTTGCCCTGCACAACTTTAAAAATTTCAGCTAGAGGTTTGGCAATAGGGGTGGCTGCAAAAAAGTCATGTAACTTTTCCATTTGTGCTTTTTTATCAATTTGCACAATAAGTTCATCAGCATGCATTAAATCTGCAATGCTTACCTGTACACTATTACCAATATCTAAATTAACCAACTTACCTTGCTGGCTATATATGTCCATACGCTCATTATCAAAATGTAGCTGTACGTCGGCATTGGTGACCAAAGGCCAATCAGGATCAAACTCATAGGTTGCGTTGTCTATTTGCGCTAATACACCAAACTGGCCACTACCACCGGTGAATGGAAAACCAGATAAAGGTCCTGCAAATAAGACTTGTGCTTTAGATACTTCTCCGCCTTTAATTGCGCCATTTAAATAGCTAACGAGCTCAGGGCTCATTGCTTTTAATGGGAAGTAATGACCTGCAATTTTGGCATCTGGGGCGAAGGCTTCAGCGTAAAGATCTAATCGAGGATCATCTGTTAGACTAATTTGTAATTCTGCAGCAAGAGTAATTTCGTTATTATCAAACCAAATATTATCACTACTTATATGCCAGCCGTCGTCTCGCTTAGCTAAATCTAGCTCTACATTTAACTGATTATAATTTATGTCGGTACTAAAGCTTTCGCCTGTGATCAATGTACCATTTTCACCAAATAAATTTATTCGCCCATTACTTTGAGTAAGTAAACCATTCACTCTAAGCCCTTGTGCTGCAGGCACCGAGTTTAGTTCTTGCCAGCCAATATTGTCAGCCTCAAACCATAATTGCCATTGCTGTGCATTAGAGAAATTTAAATAAGCTTGATCTATTTGCCCACTAGGTTGGCGCTCTAAAAATGGTTCAAGTGCATTAAAATTACTTAGCCCTGCTAGGTTACTCAGTAATTCAAAATCAACTTGATGGAGCCACACTTCATTTTTCGCCCCTAGTTGAGCTTCAAACTCTAAACTTGGCCATGCTTTATCGTTACTATTAAATGTTAAACCTGTGCTTTTTAAGTGCCAGCTATTTTGATCTGGGTATAAGTGAAAGCCACCTTCACTCAAACTAACTTGTTGGCTTTGCTCTTCTCGCTGCCAACGCACAAAGCTTGGTAGCCACTGCATTTTTATATCGCTTACAAAACCTTTATCTAGTTTTAGCCACGCTTGTAAATTAATATCGCTATGCAGTTGTTGCTTTTGCGTATTTATATATTGCGCTAACCAGTTAGATACATCGACTTTGTTAGCCTGCACATAAATGTCGCCCGCAACTTGCTCTAGGGTATCGCCAGTGAGTGCTATGCGCGCGTCAAAATCACCGACCGAAATACCCGGCAATGCTAAGCTACCACTGCCAAGATGCTGCTCATCGTCATTTTGCCAAACAATATTTTTAAGGAGTAACTTACGTTCTTTACCGTCTTCTAAAATAAAGTTAATACTAGAGTTTTCTATTGCAAAGTGACCTGTTTCACCTAAAAACAATTCTTCTATTAACTCTTTTTGTTCAAAAGAGACTTCGTCGTTATCAGCGGTTTTAAACAAGTTGGTAATATTTACACTGGTATGAAAACCATTAATAACAAAATAATTGGATTTAAATTGCAGTGCTTTTAAGCTTTCCCATAAGTTTAGCTCTAAGCTAGTTTTGGCAATGGTGAGTGATATTGGCGCAGTTTCGTTATCTTTAAACGATAAATTCTCTAGTACTAATGCAGGGCCACTTCCTTGCCAACTTGCTGATATTTCACCGATAGATAAGCTTATTTGAAACTTTTCGTGTAAATAGCTTTCTATATCCCCTTTGTATTCGTTTGCATACGGGAGGGTATATTTTAAAATTGAAACAATAACGGCCAGTAATACCAAAATTATAGCGCAGGTCTGCCATAACTTTCTAAAACAAAAAAAACAGACCGCTTTTGCTTTCATTACATCATTACCACATCAAACTGTTCTTGGCTGTATAAGCTCTCTGTTTGAATATTGACTTGCTTACCAATAAATAGCTCAAGCTCTGCAAGGTTATGATACTCGTCATTTAGTAAGGCTTCACTTACAGCTGGCGCTGCATATACCATAAACTTATCGGCAGCGTATGCTCGGTTAACACGTACTATTTCACGCAGTATTTCGTAGCACACTGTTTCAACTGTTTTTTGCGATCCACGACCAGAACACGCCGGGCATACATCACATAAAATATGCTCTAAGCTTTCGCGGGTACGCTTACGCGTCATTTCAACAAGTCCAAGTGCTGAAAGCCCGTTAATATTCGTTTTAGTGCGATCTTTAGCAAGTGCTGACTCAAGAGAATGCAATACGCGGCGCTTATGATCCTCACTTACCATATCGATAAAGTCGATAATGATAATACCGCCTAAGTTGCGCAGCCTAAGCTGACGAGCAATTGCAGAGGTTGCCTCTACGTTGGTATTAAAAATGGTTTCTTCTAAGTTACGATGTCCTACAAATGCACCGGTATTAACATCAACAGTCGTCATTGCTTCAGTTTGGTCAATAATTATATAACCGCCCGATTTTAAGGTAACTTTGCGATGTAGTGCTTTTTGAATTTCGTTTTCAACGTCAAACAAATCAAATATAGGTCGCTCACCAGGATAGTACTCAAGTACTTGAGAAAGCTGTGGGACAAACTCTTCTGTAAATAACTTTAGTTCTTCATGAGTAAGTTTAGAGTCAACGCGAATGCGCTCCATGTCTTCACCTACGTAGTCACGTAGGGTTCTAAAGGCAAGCGTTAAATCTTCGTGTAGGATACTGGCTTTACTCGTTTTTCTACGACGTGATGTTATTTTTTCCCATAATTTTCTTAAAAAACCGGCATCGTGTCGTAATTCAGCTTCGCTAGCGCCTTCTGCAGCAGTACGTACAATAAAGCTGCCATTTTCGTCGCCATATTCAGCGACTATTTTTTTAAGGCGTGAGCGCTCTTCTTCAGTTTCAATGCGCTGACTAACCCCGACATGGGTCGCATCTGGCATAAATACTAAATAGCGAGAAGGTATCGTTATATCAGTGGTGAGTCTTGCGCCTTTAGTGCCTAGCGGATCTTTTACCACTTGCACCATAATGTATTGGCCTTGACGAACTAACTCTCTAATGTCTTGTACTTTTTTTATTGGTACGTCGTCTACGCCTTCAACAATAGAGGCGCTATTTACAATATCGGATGCATGTAAAAATGCGGCTTTTTCAAGGCCGATATCAACAAAAGCAGCCTGCATACCCGGAAGTACACGACTTATTTTTCCTAAGTAAATATTGCCTACAATACCTAGATTACCAATTCGCTCTAGCTGTATTTCTTGCAGTACACCGTTTTCTATTAGGGCAACACGGCTTTCGCTCGGTGTGACATTGATCAGTAATTCTGTACTCATGTTACCTTCTTAAGAATGTTTTTAATAATTGTTCGGTTTCATATAAAGGTAAGCCTACAACGGAGAAATAGCTACCCGCAATATGAGTTACAAAGCGACCACCTAAACCTTGGATACCATATCCGCCGGCTTTATCTTGTGGCTCACCTGTCTCCCAGTAGGCATTAATTTCTTCATCTGTTAAGGTTTTAAAAGTAACGTCAGTACTTACAACGCAGCTAATTACATCATTTTGCGTCGCAAATGCTACAGCGGTAAGTACTTGATGTGTGTTACCTGACAGGCGTTTTAATGTATTTGTAAAATCGTTTTTATCGCGTGGTTTACCCAGTGATTCGTTATCGATAACAACCACGGTATCACTACCAAGTACAGGGCGATCAGTATATCCAAGCTCTACACCACTTTGAGCTTTTAAGCGCGCTAAACGCTCAACAAGTGCTCTAGGTTGTTCGTTTGGAAGTACACTTTCATCTGCATCAACACTAAACTGTGTAAATTCGACACCTAATTGACTTAATAACTCTTTACGACGGGGAGAGGCTGATGCCAAATATACTGCGGTAGTCATTACCTGATCCTAAAATGTCTGCGATATTTACGAAGTAATAAAAAGACCCAAAACCAGCTAACCATTCCGGTTGCTACTGGCCATAAGTACTGTGGATTAAAGTAAACACCTAACAAAAAGTGATTTAGCCAAAACTGCATTAAATGATAAAGCGTTAAAAATAAACCAATTAATAAGCTTTGCTGCCAAAGCGAAAAGTTACGAATTTTTTGAAAATTACTCGCAGTTACAAATATACATATTGAAAATGTAAGCGAATTCACACCTAGCGGTGAGCCAGATGCTAAATCTATTAATAAGCCAACAACCCAAGCTGTACCAATATTTAAACGATGAGGTACTGCAAGTGACCAATACATAAGTACAAGTAAAACCCAGTCAGGCCTAAATGGTTCAAACGAAAATGGGAGTGGCATTAATGCCATTATTAACGCAAAAAAGATGCTTAGCGCAATTAACAATGAATAACGATTAATCATCGCTGATTTGCTCCTGTTTATTACGCCATAAAATAACTAGCAAACGAATGCGATCTAATTGCGCAATAGGCTCTGCAAAAACTTGTGCAAATGGACGACCTTCATCACGGTTTATTTCGGTTACTACAGCTACCGGATATCCCTCAGGGAATGTGCCACCTAAACCTGATGTAACAAGTACATCACCAATGCGTACATCTAAGCTGTGAGGTACATGCGAGAGCTTAACTACGTTAATTTTACCTATGCCTTCAACAACGGTTCGTACATCGTTACGAAGTATACGCACAGGTGTAGCATGCGTGGTGTCGGTCATGAGTAATACCCGTGACGTTGTTGAACCAACCTTTGTAAGCTGCCCTACTACACCCATTTCATCAATTACGGCTTGGCTTTCACTAAGCCCGTCAGTGGTACCGCGGTTTATAACAACTTGATGGCTATACGGGTTTGAGTGCACAGAAAGTACCTGAGCAATAATTTTACGATTTGATTGCTTTGCCGATGAGCCTAATAAGGCGCGTAGTTTTTGGTTTTCTCTGGCTAGAAATTGATACTGCTGCAATTGCTCGCTTTGTAGCATTTGCTTTTTTTTCAGCGCTTCGTTTTCGGTAAGAAGTTGATCCCGCGTGTGCAGGCTTTTAGCACTTAAGCTAAATAATTCGTAGGGTAAATTAGCAACATAAATTAGTGGGCTAACTAAGGTATTAAGGCTGGTACGAACAACGGTACCACCTTGCGTATATCTGTCTCCAACTATGAGTACGATACTCAAAAGCACTGCGACAAAAAGTCGCAGTTGCAAAGAGACTGTGCGTCCAAACATTAATTTCATTAATCGTAACTAAAAACGTCACCACCATGAACATCGATCATTTCCAGTGCTTTACCGCCGCCACGTGCAACACACGTAAGTGGATCATCAGCAACAACAACCGGAATACCCGTTTCTTCCATTAATAAGCGGTCTAAATCTTTTAGTAGCGCACCACCGCCAGTAAGTACCATACCGTGCGCAGAAATATCTGATGCCAGCTCTGGTGGTGATTGCTCAAGTGCAACCATTACTGCGCTCACAATACCCATTAACGGCTCTTGTAGAGCTTCTAGGATTTCATGTGAGTTAAGTGTGAATGAACGCGGAACACCTTCTGCAAGATTACGACCGCGTACTTCAATTTCGATTGGCTCATCAGTTTTAAATGCAGAGCCAATTTGATGCTTGATGTTTTCGGCTGTTGCTTCACCAATTAAGCTACCAAAGTTACGGCGTACATAATTAATGATAGCTTCGTCAAACTTATCACCACCAATACGAACTGATGATGAGTAAACAACGCCGTTAAGTGAAATAATAGCAACTTCAGTTGTACCACCACCAATATCAACAACCATAGAACCGGTTGCTTCTGATACGGGTAAGCCTGCACCAATAGCGGCTGCCATTGGCTCTTCAATTAAGTAAACTTCACGAGCTCCAGCACCCATTGCAGATTCACGTATTGCACGTTTTTCTACCTGAGTAGCACCACACGGTACACAAATAAGTACACGCGGACTTGGGCGCATAAAGTTATTGTTGTGCACTTGCTTAATGAAGTGTTGTAACATTTTTTCTGTTACAAAAAAGTCAGCAATAACACCGTCTTTCATTGGACGAATCGCTTTTATATTACCCGGTGTACGACCTAACATAAGCTTTGCTTCTGTACCTACAGACGCAACACTTTTAGGTCCACCAGCACGCTCTTGGCGGATAGCAACAACTGAAGGTTCATTTAATACAATGCCTTCGTCTTTTACATAAATTAGGGTATTGGCTGTACCCAAGTCGATCGATAGATCGTTAGAAAAAATACCACGGAGTTTTTTAAACATGAGGCTGGATGACCTTTGAAATACGTTCTTATATTAGCTGCCTCACTTTAACATGCTCAACTATATGAGCAATATAAAGCGCAGCGCCTTTGTGAATTTGTGAAAAAAGGAAGCTAAGCTTCCTTAATTGAGTTTTATCGTTCGCGAACTAAGCGAAAACCAATGTAGTTAGATCTAAAATCAGGCGCTAAAATTAAACGCGTAGATGCGCGAGCAAGGCTTGGTGCAAAGTTCCACGCTCCGCCTCTTACTGCTACATCAGACTCACCTGATTCTTTATCGGTCCATTCCCATACATTGCCTACGGTATCGTATAATCCAAATGCATTTGGAGAAAAAGAACCTACTGGCGAGGCACGTCTGTTTGACCACTCACTACCACACCAACCACAGTTAGCTAGGTTTTTACCAATTTCGTTACCCCAAGGGTATTCTGTTTCGGTTCCAGCGCGTGCTGCGTATTCCCATTCAACTTCGTTCGGTAAACGAAATTGCTGCCCTGTTTGACCCGATAACCATTCAGCGTAAGCTTTTGCATCGTTATAAGTTAAACATACCGCAGGAAAGTCACTGCCTTGCTCAAAACCAGGGTTACGCCAATTTAAATTTGCTTCCCATACTGGTTCGCCATTTAAATAATACGCACACCCTTTATTTTTTTCCGCTTGGGTTTTATAACCTGTATTTGCTACAAACTTTTCGTAGGCACCTACGGTTACTTCTTTGCTTTGCATAGCAAAAGAATTTGCTATTACTTTTTCAATAACTGGGCGCTCATTGGCTAAACCATTGCCATTAATATCGCCCATTTTAAATTTGCCTGCAGGAATAACCACAACTGGAGTTTCTACGTTTGCATTTAATACATTAACGTTTTCACTCACTTTGCGTGCTGTTACTTCTGGTTGCTCTCGAGTATAGGTCGGTGCAGCAATCGACTTAGGCTTTTTTACTAAATTTGCATTAATTGTTTGTGCTTTGTTTAAATCAACACGAGCTTGGTAAGGTTTATAACCTAACTTACGTATTTCAACGTTGTGAACACCACGCGGTAAACGCGTTATTAAGCGTGTAGAACCAAAGCTAACACCATCAATAAACACTTCATCGTCATAAACATTAGATCGTAGTGTTAATTCTACAGACTGATCCTGCTTTTTATTAGCAATAGAAGAGTAATCTCTTTTTACCGGTGCCGACTTAATTGAATAATCACGTACTGGTTGCTCATTTAAACGAGAAACCGATACTGTGTTGGCATTATCCTTGGTATTACTGAATGTTAACTGACTATCAGTAAATGTTGTGCCATAAGCGGGTTGATAAGCAGCAGTAAGCGGAGTGCCGTACTCAGAACAATAGCGGTTATCTATACTTAATAAGCTACATAAACGACTGCTATTAACTTCGCCGCGCATGGTTACACTTAAGTTAACGTTGTAGTTACCCTGGCCGCTAAATGCACTGTTAACCACGTGGCTACTTAATATTTGTACTTGAGCGCCCGCCAAATTACGTTTTGGTTCAACAATGCGTTCTTCTGTTAAGTTTGCAAATATTTGATCAACAAAGCGTTTAGTCGCTTTTTGTAGACCCATTTGTTGACCGCGTTGCTCACACGCTGCTAGCGTTTCTGTACGCTTACAGTTAATAGTGTGATTAACCTCAAGTGTGCCTTCACGTGTAAACTCGTTACGTAAACGCTCTACTCGGGCTGTTGTTAACTGCTCTTTTAAACTTTCTAACGTATTTAAAAGCGCATGTTTAGCAACACGAATTTGCTCTATGTCTTTACGGTGGGATGCAATTGCCGCCAACTGCATAGAAATATCATCTTTATTTTGCTTATGATCAACCACCGCTTTTTGATAGCGTGATTGAGCCGCACTAATATTAATAGTGGGATCGTCAATTAAACGACGGTACATTTCGTTCATCGCATCGAGCGCTTGGTTTTTTTCTTTATCTAGCTCGGTAGAACGAGAACGAAGTAGCTCTAGTTGATTTTGTAACTGACTTTCTTCTTTAAGATGTTTTTCAAGTATTCTTGTCGAGTTATCGTATTCTGTTTGTTTAACACTAATCTCTGAGTCAATTCCAGTTACTGTAGCTGTGTCTTGTGCAAATGCACTACTGGCTAATAAACTAGCTGAAACTAACAGAGATAAAGGGGTAATTCGCATATATTCCAGTCCCAAAAAGCGGCAATTATTTGGTCGTTATTATTTTTTATAATTAAAGCCTTATGCTATGTACTTGCAGCACAAAACACAAGCTTTGTTCAATTATTATCTTAGTTTACAACTATTCGCGTGTTTCACGCCAGTAAATAACCCGATCATTTCCTCTAAAGCGGCCAAATTGTAAAATAGCACGAGGATTAAGTTGTGTACCATCACCTTGCCAATCCCACTTTAGCCAATCATAAGTATTATATTCTAAGGTAAACTCGCCCAAACCATTTGGTTGTGCATAAATGCCATTGTTTGCAGGATACACTCCCGCTTCTAATTGACCTGATGCTCCACCTCCATATTCATATTCATAGCCCAATTGCGGGCTACTAGGTGATATTTGAGTGATTTGGGTATAATCAAACACACTACAGTTATCTTCAGCGTTATTCACAAATCCACTACCGTTGTAATACTGAGCCTGCATAGGAATAAGTAAAGGGTCGAGATCGGAGCCTGCGTTATTGCCAAGCACTAAACGTCCAAACCTAAACTCTATTGGTAAGTCATTTAGTCTTACGCTATTACAACCACCCGAACATGCTGTTTGTGTGTTTGGTTTATCGTTTGCATCAATTAGTGTTGCCCCTTCTATGTTAGAAAGCGTTGCCATTAAACTCACCATGGCAAATGGCCCATCTGGCTGCCCTACACCTAATCTTTTAAGTGTGGTATTTATTTGGCTCATTTGCCATTGGCCGTCACTTATATCTCCCCAGTTATTATTCCCTAGGTTTACTAAGCGACTTGCAAAATTAGTTGCGGGTACATAATTGCTTGCTTCGTTGTTTTCAGCATTAACCTCTACACTTGACTTATCAAAGCCCTCTTTATAATTGGCCATTAGCTCACCATTTTGATTTTGTGCCTGTACTGTAAAGCCAAGTTCAAAAGGTTGATCGAGGTAAGTTAAATTACTGCCATAACGTGTACATTGCGCTGCGGCTTGCACACCTAATATTTGAAACTGTGAAGGTGCAAAGCGGCCAACGTTGTATAGTTCACCTTTTACGTCTCCCGCACCAAAGTAATCTGCATCTTGAAGGCCTGCTATTAAATCAATAATGCCAACTTGGTCGTAATTATATTGCGATACGGATTCACTCAAACTACCTGTATCACTAAAGGGTGATGTACTCATAGCTTCCAGCGTACCTGAAATGCCTGGTGTAGGTACTTTAAGCGTTGCCTCAACCAATGGTTGCTCTGTAATAAAATGTTTAGCTATGGGGTTATTTATAATATTGCTGTAGTTGTCTGGAAAACCATCGTTGTTAGTGTCTTGCCCTATTTGCCACTGCACTGCATTCATTTTTAAATCAAATGCTTCGCCAGTTAATCTAAATAAGCTCCCATTAGCGTTTGCTGCATAGCCATCACTTGCCACCTCCATTGCTAATCCAAATGGCTTTACAACATATTCATTTGAGCTACCTGTTAGATTTACTGACAGGTTAGTAATCGGGTCTAAAATTAAATTAGTTTTTACATTTAAACTCAACTTTCCTGCATCGGGGTAATTAATAACAATTGGCGCTTTAGACTCATTATCAAAATTAAGTATGAATGGTTTAGCTGCTTGCTCTACCGTAAAGGTATTATTGTTATTACTAAGTGATACTGTATCAGAACAGCTTGCACCAGCACTGCATGTATACGATAAGTCTAAGCTTACATCACCACCAGCGGGAAATGCGGCTTCACATACTCCTGTTGTGGTATTTGTTTTTACCGCCTGAATAGATAGCGCTTTTGCATTAAATCCAGTATTTGAAGGCTTAGCTGATAACTGAGTAGGAATTGTAGTATTACCATCGGTTTCGTTATTAAAAATAAACCCTGCATCAGAAAATGTGACTTTACAGCCGCTCAAACCAACATTATTACCACCGATGTAACAACGAAGAGGCGCCGAAGGATCTGCAGTGTTATACCCAAATGTGACGCTACCAGTTGTACGTTTGGCAAACTTAACAGTTGTTGAGCCTGTAAAATTAATATTCTCTCCCGTAACCCAGCTTTGTTGCCCACTATTATCTGGAGAAAGGTTTAAACTAGATGGCTCTGCAAATAATAAATCGCAGGCGTCATTTGCGCACGCTGTGAGTGTCATCTCTTTAGCTTCACACGTTAGACTTTTGTTATCGCTGATTGTTAAACGATAATGATCCAGTGTTTCTGGTGTATAAATGCCACAAAAACCAGGGATACTCTCTGGTACTGGTAGAGCGTCAAACGTTGAGCTCCCTTCGGTAATAATTTGAGTAGCCGATGTAATTGACCCCTGATACGTTACATTTTGTGCAATTCTTACCTCACCAGTGGCAACAATGTAGGCCGCAATATTGGCATCTGCTGCAATAGCAATCGCTCCATCAACATAAATAGCTAAATATGCACCAGTTTCTACCACTATATTTGTTTTACCTATATTCAAAAATGAAGTCGATAAAAGTGATGTGGTGTCTTTTAAAAAAATACGTGTAGGCGCTGTTACTCGGTACTCTGTTTCCAGCATGCTTAACTGCAACTCATCATAGTAATAATCGCCAGCTAAGGAAGTAGGTACTGGCCCTGTTGAGCTACCATCGTTTGTAACCGTTGGTACTTGCGCCGCTTGATTAGGCTCTAAAGAGTTATAGCCACCAGCAACACATGCTTGACCATTACATAAAGGAGGACTCGTCAGCGCTGTAGAGATTAAATTCGTGGTTGTGACAAACTGTGCATTACCGTCTGTTATTTCTACCCCCTGAACCAACTGTACCTCACCGTTATTATAAGTAGAAATAGCGCCCGGGAATAACGTATCACAATCTAAAATATCACCATTAAATACGAAGGTACTGGTCATAGCGAGTATTGAAGCTTCTTCTTTTACGTGACGGCGCTCGTTATCGCCATCACGGTCTTCATCAACAACCAAGCCCAACCTATTTGTTCTTAAGTTACAGCTGCGTAGCCAACCGCCGTCATCTTCTCGGCGTGAGTTTTTACTTGCTACAACTAATGGAGCCACACTAAAGCTATTAGTAAAACTAAAGTAATTACAGCCATTGCTCCAACCGTCAACTTCAAAACCGGTAAAAAATGTTTCCCAGGACACTTCAAGTCCATTATCGTCTGTAAATACGCGGTTACTTCCAGGCTCAACAGCCATATAAGCAACCGTCTCACTTTTTATAACGCCGAGTGCTGTTTCTGAAGCTTCTAAGGCAATATTAACGCCGCTAGCAGATAAAGAATTACTTTCTACTGCAACGGTCAAAAAAGGCACTAATGCTTGAGTAGGTGGGTTACTATCTATGCTGTTGAGCGTTTGTAATGAATGGAAAAAGTTCGGCCTTTGAGTAAATGGTTCCGCGAATACTAAAGACTTATAACCTTTAGGAGTAAATGGGGAAAAACCTGACTTAGGACCATATTGTAGCTCTAATAGTAAATCGGTACTTCCTACTTCCATGATTGTTCCATCAGGAAACTCATGTACGCCATATTCAACAGCCAAATAATGAGCTCCCATCGTAACGTGCTCACCATCCTCACCCGAAGGCTCAAGAGGTAGTGCCTCAAAGCTGGTTGTGGTTATATTACGTATTCTTATTATTGCGGGGTTTCCGCCTTGGTTTGTTGAGAGCATAAAAACAGCAGGAGGTGTTATGTATTGCTGTTGAAAATTTATTTTTGTCCAAATAGGTGATGTGTATGTATCTTGCAGCTCTATAAAGCGTCCTTCAATTTTAGGCGGTACCGCGTTTGCGTAATTACAAAGCAACACGCAGCTAAAAAATATAATGACTAATGCATTTTTCATCATGGTAACGTTTTAGCCTCTACGCTTAGTGTTCTTTGTGTTTGCCAATAGTCTTTTCTGCAGCTACTCCCTGCTGGACAATCAATTGCAGCACACGTTGCACTGCTTTGTAGATAATATATATTCACAAGCCCATTTGCTGTACTGCTGTCGGGTAGGTCTATATATTCATCACAACTTATCACTACTTTACAGTTAGCTAAATATGCAGTTTGGAAAGTTAGATCAGTAGTAACCAATGCACAGCTTTGAACTGAGCTATTTACAGGAAATAGTTGTGTTAAACCACTTTCAAGGCCGCTTTGCGCCGCCATATAAGCGCGAGCGCCGTAATACTCAATCGTGTTTTGTTGTGATGCGCCAGAAAGCACTTTAACTAATGCTAACCCTAGCGCTAATAAAGCAACAATAATTACTAAAGAAACAATTATTAAGTTCCCTTTTTGCTTACTGGGTAAGGCTTTTCTGTGAGAATTCTTTTTAAGGTACATTAGGAATATGCACCTCATGGTTAAAGTTCATTACTTCGGTATCGTTAAATTGCATTTGCGCATTTACGTTAAGCACAGCGTTTCTTTGTAAGGAGAGCGCATCAAGAGTAAAAAATAAATCGCTCGCTAAATTATTGGCAATGTAAATACCTAATAAATCACGTTTAACACCACTGCTTACTTGTAAGCTCACAGCATCTAATTGATTAATAGTAAAACCGTAATTGGTATATCTATATAAATATTGCCCTTCAACACAAAAACTTACCGGTTCTGAAAGCAAATAAAGGCGTTTACTTGGCGACTCTTGGGCAAATGCTTTACTAAATTGCCACTCATCAATTGCACTCGCTGAACTATTAAATGCAGATACTTTTAAGCGCTTATTATTATTTTCATCATATATATCAGTACTGCTTAACGGGTATATCGTTGCCCAATCTCCAGCTTGCGGCTGCGTTAAATTATTAAGTTCAAAATCAACAGCGCTAACATTAAAAGGTGCTACGGTAGGTAGGTAATTTGTATAGTGAGTTGCCGATAAAAATGGCGTAAATTCTAAACACTGCTGCGCACCACACGCTCCGCTAGTATTATTATCGCAAGAGAGCCTTAAAGAATTTGGCGTAGCATGGCGCAACTCTTTACTAAGTCGCGTTATTAAAAAACGAGCTTGTGCAACCGCTTCTTGGCGCTTTACACCTTGTGAGTAAATACTGACACCTGCACCAATAAACGAAAACGCACTTACGGCTAAAATGCCAATAATAATCATGACAAGTAACAATTCTATAAGTGTAAATGCATTTTGGTATTTAGCACTTTGCATTAGTAATTCCCTTTATATGCACTAAAGCCGTAAACCTCACCTAAAGGTGATGTTACTTCAATAGTAATGCGCTTAAAGGTTGTGCCATCGTTGGTGGTCGATTCATTAAAGTCGCTATCGTATTCAACGGTAACAACTAAATTAAAGTCGCTGTACTGACTTAACACCTCACCTAAACTATTTGTAATAGGTTGGTTAGAAAGTGCAATATAGTCATCTACATCGTTATAACTAGTTCGAGATTCTGAGTCGGTGCCTAAATCGCCTGCTGCTGTACAGGGCTCTGCACCTAAGGTTGTTTCGCCGCAACGTCTAAAAGGAGCGCTTCTATCGCTGTGCTCATCAAACGACTTGCTTTGAATTTCGTTCATTAATGATTGACCAAATTCAGATGCTCTCAAAGCAATAATTGGCTCTGCACTTTTTTTGGCTTGCGGGGCTATTAAAGCAGTAATAATGCTAAGCGAAATAGCAAACATGACTATGCCAATAATAAGCTCAATTAAAGTAAAACCTTTTGCTTTAAGGGCACGCATAGATAAGCCCTTCACCACTGATGCATACGCCAGCTAATCCAACATCTATTCGACATTGCGTAGTACAAGTTTGATTTGATTTACCTAAAGGATCAAAACTAATTTGGGTAAATATATTCGCGTTACTATCTAAAGCATTAAAGGTTATATCACTTCTTTGCGTGTCTATTTGTACCACTAAATGATCGGTGTTATTGGCATCAGCTCCTCCGATACATGTATCAGGTGTGGGGGGAGCAATAAGTGTGGAGGTTATATAAAGGGTATGACAACTTGCCATTGCTGTATTTTGCATGGCACGTAGCTGCACTGTTCTCAGTGCATTTAAAGCACGATCTCGATATGAATAGGCGTCTTCTGTTGAGCTGCCCAGAAATTTGGGAACTGCCGTTACCGACAGTATTCCCAATATTACTAGAGTAATAATTAACTCAATGAGTGTGAAGCCACGCAATCGTTGCTTACTACTGCTTTTCATTTATGTAATTAACAGCCCGTTAAATAAGTATCAATAGTAGGTGTTTCTACTGAAACTGGGGGTGTACCTGCATTCGCATCACTAGCTTCTGTATATTCGATGCGACATAGGTCTGTCTGTACATAACTATTTGGGAAAATTATTACTTTCTTATCAGCTGCAATCTCTACAATATTAAAATCTGCTGAATCATCAGCAGCAAAGCTAACATCTAAAAATGCCTCAAAGGCAGCCTGTGTTGCTGCAGGGTAGCCATAAACTGTATCGACTGCATCACCTGTATCTACAGTGACTGTAGCCGTTGCTTTTTTGTGATCACTAGCAATAATAGATTTACCGTTTACGATATTCATACCACTGCGAATAGAGCCCTGCAAGCCTTCAAGTGTTGAAGCATTGGCATCACCTTGCAAGTTTAAAAAGCGAGGTGCTGCAGTAACAGCTAAAATGCCTAAAATAACAATTACGATGATCAATTCAACAAGTGTAAAACCTGCTTGTTTATTCATTGGTAAACTTTTTAACGATTGCGTTTTCATAAGTAAGCCTCTTTTTAATTACTTAATTTTTAAATATTTTTACTTTGCCTGTTTTAGCAAAATATGAAAAACCTGTTAACCCTAATATTTCACCCGTATTGGTAGGTATATTTTTAATATCAAGGGTATGAGTTAAATAATAGACGCATTGCGTACTTTCTGCATTGTACCTAACTAAAAAACTTACACTTTTTATTCTTGATATTTCATTACTTAACGTACTACTGGGTGCATCTTGTAAAATGACATTTAATACTTCGCGACATTTATTAGCATTTATAGCTTCTGCACGAGTATCTTTTTTTTCTGTTTCATCACTTGTTGGTGTACCTAACATTCCATCAACACCAACTATTACTCCTCCATAATTAACAAATGTTTTATTTGACCGACTATTTGGCCTTCCCTCTAATTCCCATTGACCTCTAACCATGCCTACGGCTGATGAAAAACCACCTGCGATAGCATCTACGCTCGCATTATGAGCTTGATTTTTAATACCTATATATTGAGGTATAGCAAAACTCATAATTACTGCCAATAAAATAACAACAATAACTAACTCAAATAATGAGAAACCTTTTGAGTAAGCCTTTGATGCTATCACTTGGTTAATTACCTTTAATCGCTGACATCATGTTCCACATCGGCATAAAAATACCTAATGCTAAAATCAGCACCATAATGGCAACAAACACCGTTAAAATAGGTTCTATTTTTGCGGTTAAACTACGTAGATCGTAATCAACTTCACGCTCATAATAATCAGCAGCCTCTTGAAGTAACTCATCAACCCGGCCTGTTTCTTCACCCACTGCAACCATCTGTAACACAAGCTGAGAAAACAGCTCAGAGCTTTTTGACGCTCTAAGTAAACTATCGCCCTTTTCTATATCTTGGCGCATAGTTATAATCGCTTTTTCCATATAGCTATTATCTACAGCATGAGCTGTTAGCGATAATCCAGTGGTCATAGGTACACCAGAGCGCAATACCATAGCTAAACTTTGACTGTAACGTGCAAGCAACGTACGTTTTAAAATATCGCCAATAAAGGGGATTTTTAATTTATATTGATCCCACTTGAAGCGTCCAGCATCTGTATTTAAATAACGTTTCCACGCGAGGACAGATCCAATACCCATTACCAACAGCAACCACCAATAGTTAACAAAAAAGTGACTGGTGCCAATTAATATTTGAGTCATTAACGGCAATTCGGCATCAAATTTGGCAAACATGCTCGCAAAGGTTGGAATCACAAAAATATTCAAAATAATCATGGCTCCTACTAAAGCCAAAATGACAAAAGTGGGATAGCGCATTGCTGCTTTTATACGTTTTCGGGTTTCCTGTTCTTTTTCAAAATAAATAGCGAGCTGGTAAAAAGCATCCTCTAACCGGCCAGAACCTTCACCAACCATTACCATTGACACGGTTAATCGGCTAAACACTTCATTATGTATCGCCATCGCACTGGATAAGTCACGGCCTTGTTCAAGCTGCCTGGTAACTTCCATCAAGACATTTTTAAATTCTTTATTTTGTGTTGTATCTGCCAGCCCAATCATTGCTCGTATAATTGGAATCCCTGCTTTTAGTAGCGAATACATTTGCCTAGAAAACATAATCATGTCGTCTAGCGTTATTTTTTCGACAAACAAGTTATCGAAAATTTTAATATTATTTTTTGTTTCAACTAATGAAATTGATATGGGTATAAATTGACGTTTTATTAAACTATCAGCTACGCCAGCTTGGTTGTTTGCTTCTAATTGGCCTTTAACCAATACACCCTTGCTGTCTTTCGCCTTATAGCTATATAGCTGCATCAATATCCCCTACTATTTCTGGGATATACTCAGCCACTTTAAATACTTCATCTAACGAGGTGATACCTTGCTTAGCGTAATTTAATGCCATTGTTGAAAGCGGTGAAAAGTTAGCACTATTTTTGGCCGCTTTTGCAAAGCCTTGTGTATCGTTAGCGCGCAATGCATCCATCATCGCATCATCCATTTCGAGTAACTCAAAAATACCTACTCGTCCTTTATAGCCACTGTGATTACATGCTGTGCAACCTTGCCCTTTAGAAAATTGAGCGTCAGTAACATTTTCGCCTAAGTATTTTAACCAGCTTAGTTCTTGGCGATCTGGTAGGTAAGGTACTTTACAGTCATTGCATACTCGCCTTACTAATCGCTGGGCAATAATAGCCCGCAGGGAGCTTGCCACTAAGTAAGCAGGTGCGCCCATGTCTATTAAGCGCATAGCGCTGGTAATTGCATCATTGGTATGTAACGTTGATAGTACGAGGTGACCTGTTAAAGCGGCCCTTAATCCAATATCGACCGTTTCTTGGTCCCGCATTTCACCAACCATTATAATGTCGGGATCTTGCCTTAATGCTGTGCGTAAAATACTTGAAAAGCTCAACCCTATTTTATTATTTATTTGTACTTGGTTAATACGGCCAATACGATACTCAACCGGATCCTCTACGGTAATGATTTTACTTTCTTGTTGGTTTAACTCACTTAATGCGCCATAAAGTGTAGTTGTTTTGCCCGAACCTGTTGGTCCAGTAACTAAAACCATACCATGTGGACGTTTTATAATACTGCGTACACGCTTTAATATGTGTACTGGCATGCCTGTTTCATCTAACGATAATAATCCTGCAGATTGATCAAGCAAACGCATTACAACTGATTCACCATGCTGAATAGGCATGGTAGATAGGCGTACGTCAATGCTATGACTGCGTACTTTTATGTTAAAGCGACCATCTTGAGGAAGGCGTTTTTCAGATATATCTAATCCCGACATAAGCTTTAAACGTAATACTAATGCCGATGCTATTTTTACTTGGTTAAGAGTGTGCTCTTGTAATATGCCATCAATACGCTGACGGATACGCAATAAGCCTTCATCAGGCTCTATGTGAATATCGGATGCACGAACTTGCACAGCATCCTCAAATATAGATTGCAGTAACTTTACAACAGTTGCATCCGATGTTTCATCATCTAAAGAATTTAAATCAAACTCTTCTACATCTTGGTATTCTTCATGAAGTTGTTCTGCAAAGTTAGTAATTTCATCTGTACGACGATATACGTTGTCAAACGCAGCCATTATCTGACTTTCTTGTACAACGGCTAAGTCTATTCGTTTAGGAGCAAGCATAGTTGCAAGCTGATCAAGCCCTCTTAAATCAGCAGGGTCGCTCATCCCAACCAAAACAGAGTCGCCATTATCTTCAATAACTAATGCTCTATAACGACGCGCATAAACCTCAGATAAAAGCTTAGATACATCGTGTGATATTTTTCTCTGTGATATATCTAAAAAAGGCACTTGTAATTGTTGCGCTAAAAAACGCAATAGTTGTGGTTCACTGATAAACTCAAGTGTAATAAGCGTTGAGCCTAATTTACGACCTGTTGCCGCTTGAACATTTAGTGCTTCACTAAGTTGCGCTTCGGTGATCATGTGCTCATGAACAAGTAAATCGCCTAAGCGCATCTTTAAACTAGGTCTCATACGGCCTCCTTTAGCGCAACTAAACGCTGTAATGCATGCTGGGTCATAGCGGTATTTAATCCACCTAAATCTAGAGCAACCTTATAAAGCTGCTTAGCATCAAGATATTCTCCTAATGCATCCTTTGATGTTGCAAGTGCCAGCCACCACTTAGCTTGACTAGGCTGTAGCTGTGTAAGATGTTTAAAGCTTTCAAGTGCTTTATGGTGCTTACTCGCACTTTGAGCAGCCGTTCCCTGCAGCACCCAAAAATCAAGATTCGCTTGAGATTCAAATTCGTCAGTTAAAAGCAGTAATACGCCTTCATACTCCTGTTGCATAATGAGTATTTTGCTTAGCATTACACGCCATTCCAGTACGTTAGGGCTTTGACGAATACCTGCCTGTAAAACCTGCTGCGCAGAATTTATATCTTGTTGTTTAAAATAGGTTGCAGCCAGTAAGTTTCGGGCTTCTACGTGTAAAGGCGATTGCGCTAAAATAGTGTTTAAATCACTAATAGCTTCGTTGTATAAACCAAACTGTATTGCCTGTTTAGCTGCAGCTAATTGCTCAATTAATAAATCCTGTGGCGACTTGGCTTCTGGCGCACTTTTAGTCATTGTATTTTGAGGCTTAGCTTTAGCTACTGGAGTTATTTTTGGCTTGCTAACAGTTAACTCACTAGCTGCCAATTCATTATCATTATCTAGTTCAGGGCTTTGTTTAACTTGGGCAATTACAATCGGATCTTCTATTGGCTGAGAAGCTAACAATGTAGCTTCATCCAACTTAGGCTCAACCAAATCATTATCTACTTGATTTACCGGCTCAACTTGCACAACCTTTTTCACAGCGTCTTGTCCAACTGAAGGCTCTACAGTATTTTCACCATCTTCAGAGTCAGATAAATTAGAGGTTATAACCGCAACCATTTTTTGCGGTGGTAACACAGACTTAGGTTGAGTTTCTTGTTTGTCAGCATTAGGTAAATACAAGTACGCTAAAAAAATGACGCTTAGCATAATAAGTACAATTACAACTTTAAATGCAATATTCCTTAAGTCATATATTGGTTTTACATTTATGCCTTCTTGAACATTTACTTGCTTAGCTTCTCGTTGTTCAATATTTTTAAGCATATTATTTATAACGCTCATAACCACTGCCTCCATACCCAGATGGCAGCAATAGCTAAAATACTAAACATTAAAGCACTGTAGCTCCAATACTGACCTGTTCGGTATTTTGCGCAGTCTTCAGTATCTTTTATAGCAAGCTGAATATGGCGATTGGTTATTTTATTTAGCCCTTCACCATACGCTTGTAATAGTGCTTTATGGCATAAAATATTAACTAACCGAGGAATACCACGGCTTGCTCTGGCAATTTTAAGCCCCATACTATTATTAAATAAAGGAGGTCTATTAAACCCTGCAACTTGTAAGCGGTGATTTATATAATAAATAACCTCAGCACCAGTCATCGCTCTTAATTTATAAGAGAAACTAATACGTTGCCGTAATTGCCTTACTTTATTATTAGCTAGTTTTTCATCAAGTTCAGGTTGCCCAAATAACACAACTTGAATTAGCTTTTCACTTTCTGTCTCTAAGTTTGTAAATAATCGCAGTGCTTCTAGAGTCTCCCAACTCAAGCATTGCGCCTCATCTATCAAAAGAACTACACGCTCATTATCTTCTTGTAAATCCAATAAATGATGATTTATAAGCTGCCCAAGTGCTTGTTGATCTAATGCTTTATCTACATCCATACCAAGCTCTATTGCAATGGCCCATCTAAGCTCTTCAGGACTTAAATAAGAATTAGGTAAATAAGCAACAATGTAATCTGGCTCAAGCTGGTTTAATAGCTTTCTACAAAGTAGCGTTTTACCTGTGCCAACTTCACCTGTGACCTTAATAAACCCTTCACCCATTTCTATTGCGGTTGTAAGTACCTGCATAGCTTCGTGATGAGGTTCAAGCGCACAAAAAAACTCCGTATTTGGGGTTAACGTGAAAGGCATTTCACTTAAACTGAAAAAGCGCAAATACATAGTTAATTTTCATACCAAGTATTTAAAAGTCTGCGAGTTTCGCCTTGCTGTTTTTTCCACGTATCCGGCATAACAACAGTTGGCTTGATTAAAATAATCAGCTCTTTTTTCTCTTGGCGCTTACGTATACTTTTAAATAAATTACCAAAAATCGGAATGTCACCTAATACCGGTGTTTTTGATTCTTCATCTTCTGTTGTCGTTTGCATTAAACCGCCAATAACAACTATCTCACCACTTTGTGCACGAATTACCGTATCTGACTCTCTAATATTGCTTTGCGCTAGTGGCAACTCAAAACGCTGATCATCTAACGTGATTACTTTTAATTGCTCTTCGGTTTCAGTCACAGAGGGGTGTACATGTAAAATTACTGAGCCGTACTTATCAATCTGTGGTGTTACATCAAGGGCAATACCCGAAAAGAAAGGCGTTAAATCAATCTCAGGCGATGTTGTTGTTGAAGTACCTGTCACTGTTGTACTCGATACATTCGTTACAAAGTATTCATCTTGTCCTACTTTTATAACAGCTTTTTGATTGTTAGTTGCGGTTACCCGAGGATTAGATAGCATTTGCACATCACCTTGTGTTTCAAGCAAGTTAATAACGCCGTTAAAATCCCCTTTTTGAATTGTTAACGACGATGACCCGCCTAAAACAGCCGATATACTATTACTAATCGTTGTACCTGCGGTTGTTGCAAACGATACACCACCTTCTAACCCACTTGATATTTTTTCCCAATTAACCCCTTGCTGGTATTCATCTTTTAAGGTTATTTCTATAATTTTAGCTTCAAGAATAACCTGGCGCTGTAAGTTTTCTTGGCTTTGACGCAAAAACTCTTTTAACTGACTAATCTCACTTGGTAATGCATTAACCGTTACCAAACTTGCTTGTGGGCTAGCAACAACATAGCGCCCTTCACTTGCACCAATTAACGACTTAAGAGCAAGCTCTAACTCTTTCCAAAAATCATTTTTATTAATTGTTTGAATACGAGAACCATTTAACTCTAAACTTTCATTATCACTGCCAAACTCTTGGCTTCCTTGGTTAGAGTTACTAGAACGACTGGAACTGCCACTGTTTTGCGCAAACTGGCTTACGCCCCCCGCTACAACACTTACTGTTGATAATCCATTACGCTGCATCATTAAATAGTTTACGGGTATTGTTTCGGTACGCATTTTAGCTGGTAGCACCTGTACAATACGCCCTTCGTTAACTATATCTAAAGGGTACATGCGTTTAATAACCGCAATCACTTCATTAAATGTCACACTTTTGAGATTTAAACTAATAGTGCCACTCACCTCAGGATGTACAGCAACACTAAAAGGGGTGTCGTCTGTTAAACCGGCAAAAAAGGCGCCTATTTCAACGTCATTAGCGGCTACATCAAAACGCTTTATAGATAAATCATCACTTATAGTTTGCTCATTATTTATTGATGATAGTAGGCTTTGTGTAAGCTCACTCGGCATCTGTAAAGGCGCAATCGCTTTAGCTTCCACAGGTTTTTCAGCCAGCTCTTGTTCTATATGAGTTTTAACTTCTTTACCAGGCTTAAAGCTATGGCAAGCCGTTAAAAATGTAGGCAATAACAGGAGAACAAGCCACGGGTAAGATAAATTATTTTTTAATTTCATAGTCATATAATTCTAATTTTATTTGTTTATCGTCATTTGCTAGCACAACCTTTTTTGAGTTTATGCTTAGCACCCGAAAATCGTCTACAGCATCACCCACTCGATAAATATGGCCAGAAATAATAGCCTTAAATGCGGTACTGTTTTTAATAATAGATTGCAATTTAAGTTCTGTGTTTTGAGTTACACTCTTGTTGTTATTTACATACATATTTGGTTGAGTAGGATCACGTAATTGCGCTAATGCACTGGGTGCGAAAGTGAACAAAAGTAATAAAAAACATAAATTATAATGCGATAAATTTTTCATTGGCGCTCACTGTAGCAATTTGTAAAGTTAGCTCAGCTTGTGGGTACGTTAGTACCTGGTAACTAAACTCTTGTATTAACAATTTTTCTTGGTTATTTTTTAATGCTGCTAAATATTTTTGTAAGCTAAAATAACTACCTTCTAAAGTAACCACCATCTGATGCTCAAAAAATAACGTTTGCGTATCATGCTCACCCAATTTTTCAACATCTATAGCCTGCGCAGGTTTTACATTAAAGCTGCTTACTTTCACATCGCTACTATCTACGAGTAAATCTTTTAAAACAGCAGGTACATTTTTAGCAGCAATAAAACCTTGGCTAAAACTATTGAGCTGATTATTAATGTCCTCTAGTTCATTTCTTGTTTGCGCTATTTGACCACGTAAAATTTTAGTATAATCGTGATTTAGTGCTTGGTTTAGCATTGAAAGCTGTGCATTTATTTGCTGTAACTCCTGCAGCGCTGCATTTTGTTCAGAACGAATATGAGCAACTTCATCTTGCTGTGGAAAAATAACAAACCACAAGCCAAGGTAAATCACCACAAATAAGCCAACAAATACTGTTGAATACTTCTCACGCTTTTGCAGCGATGCAAATTGCGCTTGATACTTAGCCCACATAGGCCAGCCTTTGTTCTTTTTACTTTGGCTATTTATTTTGTTGTTCATGGTTTAGCGCCTTTATCAGTAAGGTCGGTCGCCACATTAAATTCACTCAAACCATCTTTTGTTGACAGTTCTAAAACTGAAAATTCTTTATCAATGAAAAAAGGTGATTGCTTTAAATTATTAAACCACATAGGTAAAAATTTTGACTGCGATACCTGCCCTTGAAGCGTAACACTTTGCCCTACAAATTTAATATGGGTAAGCCAGATATTAGGCTCGTGATACTTGGCTAAATCTTGCATAACCTGCGCATAGTCGGTTGCAGATTGATTCGAACTTTGCTCTAAATAGCTAAATATTTGCTGTTTATGTAAAACTTCTTGCTGAAGTGTTTTTAACTCATTAATGAAGAGCGTTTTCTTTTGCTTCTCTGCTAATTGCTGTTTTACAACTTCTAGCTGGGCTTTCCCTTGCTTGAGGTATTGCCTATTTTGTTCTAAATCAAGCTCACTTGAATAGGCTTTATAACTATAAAAAGCCCAGGTGATTGCAATAATTAATAGCGCACCTAACCACAGCGTAATCATTCCCGATAAAGGGACTGGGTCTCGCCGTACTCGTAAGCTTTTTTGATAAAAATTAATCCGGGTTTTCATAGCACAGACTCCGGATCAGTTAATTGATAGGCAGCACCAAGTGCATAATAAAAGTTAGGTTCCAATTGCTTCGCTAATTCTAAATTGGGCGCAAAATCTACAACCTTTACTTGTAAAAATTCTGCAAGACCAGCCCTAAGAGTCAATGACGATAAGTCGTCGCACTGTAACTGAATGCTGCGAATTGGCGGTTGCTTGAGCTGGCTTTCAAAAAAGTCCATAGAACGCTGAATTTCTAATCCTAACGCTTCTACTAATTCTTGATTTTGATCTTTATCAGAAATACCTAAAAAACCGTTTAATCGTCTAGCTAATACTAATTGTCCATTACGAATAATTAAGATTCGAGGCTCATGATTAACATGTTGCACAATTAGCATATGCGCTTCTTTATACGCGCCAAACAAGGTAACTAAAATCATCTCTTCGGAGGTCATTGCACGTAAAACAGGCTTGGTTTGCTCAAAACTATCTATAAACGGAAGTAGCTGCAGCTTATTAGTAATAAATACATTCATTTTGCTGCTTTGCATTGGTAACGTTATAGGGTAATCAATAAAGTCAGCAACTATGTTTTCAGGTGCTATATCAACTAAATCTTTTGTAGTCCAAGGGAGTGACTGGATGATTTCTTCATCGCTAAGGTTTGGTTTATCCATTTGCACTATTTGATAAAAATAGTGTGGTACAACTAAATTTACTGCACACACGTCGTTAGAAACTTGATTTGTGCAAGCAACAATAGCAGCGGTATAATCGGTTTGCTCAGATACATTTACACTATGTGAACTATGCACCATCCATTGGTCGCGTTGTTTTTTTAAACATACTGCGTTTACAGTATCTGCATACGTTGCAACACCAATAGCTGTATTAGGATCTAAACTACGATTTAACCAAGAAAACAGCTTTTCTTTCATATAGCTACTATTGTTAATTATGTATTAACCAAGTGTCGTACATTTTATTTACTTTGCCAAGTTGAAAACTAATAAAAAATGCATCAATCATTCAAAATAAACGAAAATAACCATATTCAACAAATAGATACAACGTTTCTAAAAAAGAGAAATATTTATTTAGGTGTAAAACGTGACGATCTATTACATCCGCTAATAAGTGGTAACAAATGGCGTAAATTAAAATATAATTTAGCGCATATGCAAAAGATAAATAAAACAGAACTACTTACTTTTGGTGGTGCGTTCTCAAACCATATTCACGCCTGCGCAGCAGCAGGAAAAGAATTTGGCATTAAAACACATGCAATTATTCGCGGGCCAGAACTTGATAACAACAACCCAACAATTCAATTTGCTAAGCAATGCGATATGCACCTACATGTTGTTAACCGTATAGAATATCGAAAACGCCACGACACTGATTACCTTGATACTTTACAAGAGCGCTTCCCCAATGCTTATATAATTCCTGAAGGAGGTACAAATGAGCACGCCTTATTAGGGTGTAAAGAGTTAGTACAAAGCTTACCTGAGCATAACTACTTAGTTTGCCCCACTGGCAGCGGTGGCACGCTTGCTGGATTAATCGAAGGTAGCGCTCCAACAACAAAAGTAATAGGCGTTGCTGTATTAAAACAAGCTCATTATTTAAATGAAGAAATTAAAAAACTAAGTAACAAAGCTAAAAACCAAAATAATTGGCAGTTACTCACAGAGTTTCATGGTGGTGGCTATGGTAAGTTTTCACCTGAGTTATGGCAGTTTTGCCAAGATATGGGCCGCACTTATAATTTACCGCTTGAGCCTATTTATAGTGGAAAAATGATGTATGCATTATGGCAGCTTATTGAACAAGATTATTTCCCATCTGGGAGTCAAATTATAGCTGTTCATACCGGCGGGCTTCAAGGTTTGAATGGCTTAAAATACAGAGGCCTAATCTAGAAATTAATTAAATACCGCTTGCGTAAACTCTTGAAGGGGTTCTGAAAAGTAAAAACCTTGAGCCCCTACCACTCCCAATTTACCAAGGGTAAATAGCTCTTTTTGAGTCTCTACACCAACCGCATATACGGGTAGATTTAAAAGATTTGCAGCTTCTACTATTTTTTTTATTTTCTTTTGATTTTGAGTGTTTTCATTTAATAAATGAACAAGTTCGTATGATAATTTAAGCCCACACACTTGGCTGTAACCAACTAACATGGCTACTTTTTCACTACTTTTAATATTATCAATTACAATGTGTGAATGGCCTTTTTTGATTACATTAAGCGCATTAGTTAGCAACTCTCTGTGAGTAAAAAATTCTATTTCACTTATTTCAAATTGTAATTTAGCATTTAATTTAAGCTCTGCCATTTGATTAGTTACCCATTCCCAAAATGCATTATTAAACCAATTTTTAGGATGTAGATTTATACTAACGGTCAAAGCTGAAGGCTCACTCAGCATAAGCTTTTTAACTTGTGTTATTACAGCTTTATCTAATATTAAAGCGTCTTGATTACTATAAACTTGCTTAATAAAATAACGAGCAGCCAGTAAACCAAGTTGGCTATGCCTAACCCTGATAAGAGCTTCATGCTGTAAAATTTCACCGCTAGAGAGCTCAAATAAAGGTTGAAAGAATAATATAAACTTATTTTTTTTAATGTTTTCGATAACTTGCTTACTAGAGAGTAGTTTTTCTTGGCAATGATTTAACGCTAAGCGATGACAGTGCTGTAATAAATTGCTTTGCGATAACACGAGTGCTGATTTTGCTAACTGATAAACTGTAACTTGGTCAGCGCCTATTTGATAATCACACGCACCTATTTTAATATCTTTATGGGTAATATTTTTTTGATGATTTTGACATATTAAAAACAAATTTTTATGGAGCTTTTCTATATAGCTATCTAATTCATTGATAGGGATATTTGGTAAGGTGACAGCTAAGTAACTAGAATTTAGTTCTTTTACTGACGCACCTTTAAGTTCGGTCAATTTTTTAGTAATTAATACTTTAAAACTGGCTTTTTTATCAACGTTACAATCACACTCAATAAGTAAAAATAAACTATGTGATACTGCATTAGCCCCATATAAAGAGCTTAGCTCGCAGCTTTTCACTTGTTTAATTAGCTGAGTTTTTTTCTGTTTTTGTTGAGTCGTTTTAGTGGGGTGTATAACTTGATTTTTAAGTGCTACTTTATGGTTTACTTTCAGTAACCTCCACCAGCGATAAGACCAGTTAACAGCACCTAATATGATCAAATTTAATAATATAAATAAGTAACTTTGTGTTACCCATGCAGGGTAATGATAGAGGCTCAAACTTAGCGTTTTATAAGTAAAAACTTCGCGATCTAAATTTACTAAGGACCTAAAATGCTCTGCAGATTTTTGCACTTCCAGCATAAAGCCTTCACTTTTAGCTAATGCGATCAGCACATCATTATTTATAGAGGGAGATAAATTTAATTCAAAAACCTGTTTAACAAACTGCTGCCCAGAAACATGCACTTTTTGATGTAATGCATCATTCAAAATGAAATTAAAACTAATAAGCATCATCAAAAATAAAACAAAAGAGATACCCTTGAAGTTTTTTAAAAGCCAGTGTTTAGTCTTTTGCATAGCCTGCCACTCGTTAAATTATTAACTAAAGTGTTGTTCAAGATCTATAGAAGTACAAGGCTCTACACTAAGTTTAAATGTTTATTAATAGCGCTAAACAAAAAAGCTTCAGATAAACGAGAGCTTACAAAAACAAACAGCTATGCCCTTTATTTTATAGTTAGATTAAATCTAGCTCCTCAGGCTTAAGTTAATATTAGATGTTTCGCAATTGAAACCATGCAGCATAGCAATCATGCTCTAGCCCTAGTTAAACCAATGGCGTGTTTTGTTAGCAAAATACACTAAGCTGAGCATTACAGGGACTTCTACTAACACACCTACTACGGTTGCAAGTGCAGCACCAGAGTGTAAACCAAACAATGAAATAGCCACTGCAACTGCTAACTCAAAAAAATTAGATGTTGCGATCATGCACGCTGGCGCCGCTATATTGTGCTCTAGCTTCATTTTTTTTGCGGCAAAATAAGCAATAGCAAAAATACCGTAAGTTTGAATAAGCAGCGGAATAGCTATAAGTACAATCGCTTCGGGGTTGGCTAAAATAGTTTGTGACTGAAAACCAAATAATAAAGCGACTGTCGCTAATAACCCCACAATAGAATAGGGTTTCATAATGCTCAAAAACTGATTGAGTCTAGAATGATCCTCGGCTTTATCAAGTTTTTTACGCGTAACCGCACCTAAAATTAATGGTATAAGTACATACAACACCACAGATAAAAATAACGTATCCCACGGTACTGTTATATCGGTTACACCCAGTAATAAACCCGCTATAGGTGCAAATGCAAATATCATAATAATATCGTTAATAGATACCTGCACTAGCGTATAGTTAGCATCGCCTTTAGTCAGTTGGCTCCATATAAATACCATTGCAGTACATGGCGCAACACCCAGTAAAATCATGCCTGCAATATATTCAGTTGCAGTTTTTGGGTCGACCCAGTCTGCAAATATACCCTTAAAAAATAGCCAACCTAAAAATGCCATTGTAAATGGTTTAATAAGCCAATTAAGTACAATGGTTAGTAATAACCCTTTTGGCTTTTTACCCACGTCTTTAATAGATGAAAAATCAATTTGAACCATCATTGGATAAATCATTAGCCAAATAAGTATCGCTATTACTATATTTACATGCGCATATTCAAAGCTTGCTATTAGTATAAATAGCTCTGGTATTATTGAGCCTGTAAAAATACCTAAAGCAATTGCTAAAGCTACCCAAACTGATAAATATCGTTCAAACAATCCCATTACATTCCCCTAAATAGAACTCAAATTAACGCGTTGACTAAGCTCTTCTGCAGATTCCACTCGTTCAGAATAGCGATCTGCAAAGTAATCTTTTTGATCTCGTAATAATAAAGTAAATTTAATCAGCTCTTCCATAACATCAACAATCCGATTGTAGAGCGCAGAGGGTTTCATCCGTCCATTTTCTTCAAATTCTAGGTACGCTTGTGGCACTGACGACTGATTAGGTATTGTTACCATGCGCATCCAACGCCCTAATACTCGTAGTTGGTTCACCACATTGAATGATTGCGAACCGCCACTAACTTGCAACACAGCTAATGTTTTACCTTGCGTTGGCCTTACACCTCCTAGGTTAAGAGGGATCCAATCAATTTGATTTTTGAATATACTCGTCATTGATCCATGACGTTCTGGTGAGCACCATACCTGCCCTTCTGACCAAAGCATTAAATCTCGCAACTCTTGTACTTTAGGGTGTGATTCATCTTCACTATCGGTTTGAGGTAAACCTTCAGGGTTAAAAATTTTAACCTCAGCACCAAAATGCGTTAATAAACGAGCGCTCTCCTCTATAACTAACTTGCTATAAGAACGCGCTCTTAATGAGCCATATAACAATAAAATTTTAGGTTTATGCTCAGAAAAACTAACGTTAAAATTTGATGTGAGTGGAACAACACTGTGTGCTTTATTTGTATTTGGTAACCCATTAACTTCTGACATTGATAACTCAACCTTTGGTAAAAACAAGTATATGAAAAAACGTATATATGAAATTTCACACATAAAGACCTATGAGTCAAACTCTATTTTATAAAATTTACTTTTAAGTTATTTAAAATTAGCTCAAGACAATGGGAGGTATTATGGTAGATATTTGATATAGTTAATTTTAATGGCTCAACTATTTACTCAAGCAGTGGATTATAGTTTCACGTAATTTTTGCGCTTTAATTGGTTTTGCAACATGGGCATTCATGCCAATGGATAAGTATCGTGTAATATCATCTTTCATAACGTTAGCTGTTAAGGCGATTATTGGGATGTTTGCGATAGTTTCGTCATTATCACTACGAATAATTTGACTCGCCTCAACACCATCCATTATAGGCATATGAATATCCATCAAAATAATATCAAACGCTTCCGATTTTACTATTTGAATACATTCCAATCCATTGCCGACCAAATGAATTTGGGCACCAGCATTTTCAAGTATATTTGTAGCGATTATTCTGTTGATCGAGTTATCTTCCACAACTAATATTTTTATACCCGCCAGTGACTTTTCACTGACGATATTGGCTACAGGAGCTTTATTTATAGAGCCCACCACTTTACGTTCAATCGCCTCATACAAAACACTCGTATATACAGGTTTATGCAAAATAGTTTGTATACTGACTTTCTTGCCTGCATCATTAATTAAACTTTCATCACTCTTTGTAAGTACAATAATGTTGCTATAAAGCTGAGGGCTAATACTATGAATACGTATTAAGAAGGTTTCGCAACTCATCGCTGGCATTGCCCAGTCAACAATAATGGCTTTAAATTTTTCTTTATTCTGCTCAATAATATCAATAGCTTGCTTAACTGAACAACAGCTTGTACACGCTAAACCCATTGCACTGAGTTGACTCCCAATTACCTCAAGGTCATCTTTATTATCATCAATAATTAATACTTCAAACGGATCAGTAAAAGTTAGGCCGGGAGTATCTTCAATCAATACCTTATTATTCAATTTCACCTTAATCGAAGCTATAAATTCACTGCCTACACCTTGGGTACTTTTTACCGTTATATCACCACCCATCGATTGGCATAAACGCTTACTTATTGTTAAACCTAAGCCTGTGCCACCAAACTTTCTGGTTGTAGAGCTATCTGCCTGAGTAAAAGATTCAAATAAATCGACAAGGTTTTGTGCGGCTATACCAATACCAGTGTCTTTAACAATGAAATACAAACAAACACTCTTAGGATCAGCTGATGATCTTTTCGATTCTATTGATACTGATACAAAGCCATGAGTAGTAAATTTAATTGCGTTAGAGCATAAATTTAGTAGCACTTGGTTTATTCGAACTACATCACCGGTTAAATCGAGTTTAACTTCCTTATCAATAACAATATCAAATGTGATCCCTTTGCTTTGAGCTAGCTCATCAAAAGTTGCTTTGATGTAGTCAACAACCGAATTTACAGAAAAAGGAAACTCCTCAAGGTTGATGTTTCCAGACTCAATTTTTGAAAAATCTAAAATATCATTAATTACAATGAGCAACTGGTCAGAAGAATATTTTATTTTATCTAAATACTGTTTTTGCTCTGGTGGTAAATTGCTGTCTAATAAAATATTAGTAAGTCCAATAACACCATTCATTGGAGTTCTAATTTCATGACTCATATTAGCTAAAAAGTCTGATTTTATTGACGCTGAATGTTCGGCTTCATTTTTTGCAATTAACAACTCTTCCGTTCGCTGCTCAACTCTATATTCTAATTTAAGTTTTTCGCTATCAAGTTCCTTTAATAATTGAACTCGCTTACTATTTAAAAGTAGTACAAAAGCTAAAAAACCACTCAATATTGTGATTACTGCAATTGCGCTATAAATAAGCATTTTATTTTGTTCAAAATATGAGGGTAGATTATTAATAATAATGGAATGTTCAGGCAGGTTTTGGGGGGCTATCTCAAACTTTTTTAATTGCTTAAAATCATAATAGTAAGTACTTAACTGATCGCTATCGACCGGTTCTAAATATTTATTCTTATCAAAAAAAACTATTGATTCGGCAACTCGAGCGCCTATTTTTTCACCCGATAGCAAATATCCTCCAACAATCCCCGAACCTAACAGTGAATGCCAATAACTAAAAATAGGAACAGAGCTGTTACTTGTTAGTCGCTCCACAAATTGAAATGGGCTAAGTACCGTATCGTTATAACGTCTAAAAATCGGCGTAAATAGTATTATTGAATCAACGGGCGCATTGTTTACTTTATTTATTAACTCATCGGCAGGTAAATCAAACCACTTTTCTAACTTTAAATGCGAAAAGTCTCTATTAATAATCGGCATAAGATGTTGGTAAAAATTAGACCCTATACCACTTTTTCTATCCAGGATAACAATTAATTTTTTAGGGTTTGTTAAGTTAACAGCGTTTATTACCCCTTGCTTATAATTTAGTTTGGGTCGAATAATAATTCCATTTTCATTTTTTGGTACTTTAAACTTACCACCCGGTGTTAGGTATATTATTGGTATCCCTGTAAATAAAGTGTCAAATTCAGATAATAATGAGGCAGCAGGAACGCCTCGACTAATAATTATATCTATTCTTTTATCGTAATATTTCTGTTGTAAATAAGCCTTCATCAATCGCTTTTGTCGCATTTCATTGAATCGACCAACGTCCATATTTTCAATAAAAAGATCAAAACCGGCATTGCGCTCTAATAATTCAGAACGTAATCCCCTCTCGACACTTTGCTGCCATGGAGAATCTTGGTTTAGAGAGTTTATTAGTAAAACTTGGGTTGTATTTTTTGAAGAGATTTTTTTTTGAATTATTTTTTTTGAAGCAATTGTATCTGAAATATTTGTGAGCGCTTGTACATTAAGGCTCAGTAGCTGAAAAAAAAGAAATACAGTCACTAAATAGGTTTTCATATTTCTCATAGATTCGTTAAAAAAAAGTCTGTAGAGGATAGATTGCAATCATTTATATATCAACTAATACAAGCCTCATAAAAACAAAAAGCCGCTATTTAGCTAACACCGATCAGTTAAGGTATTTTTGATCGGTTGACCGATCTTTTGGTTGCTTCACAATACCCTTATCATCTTTTGATTATGAGGGTATTTTTATGCTTAGTCATTGGTT
>NZ_JADYXB010000026.1:0-55182 GCF_015864485.1 Pseudoalteromonas sp. SWN166 | reverse complement strand
GAGAACGAGTGAAACGTTATATTCTTCCAGAAAAAAGAAAACGGCCCAAAAGTAGGACCGTTCGAATTTCAAAAACTCGGTACACCATTAAGTCAAAACATGCTTAACTGAATGGTGTTAAGCTATAGGCTGGGTTTTTACGTTTAGCCATAAGGGCATTATGCTTTATCTCACGTTATTTATTAGCGCATTTATATCTGCCACATTACTGCCTAGCTCTTCTGAGGTGATAATGGTGGGGATGATTGCACAAGGTAAAGTTAATTTATGGCTTATGTGGTGCGTAGCAACGCTTGGAAATGTACTGGGAAGCTGTGTTAATTATTGGTTAGGTACACAAGTACTGCGTTTTAAAGATAAAAAATGGTTTCCGGTATCGCAAAAAGGGCTTGATAACGCACAAAAGCAATTTAATAAATACGGTGTGTATAGTTTGTTGTTTGCTTGGCTGCCAGTTGTGGGAGACCCATTAACGGTGATTGGAGGCATATTTAAAGTGCGATTTAGTACCTTTTTACTGTTAGTAACACTAGGCAAAGGCGCTCGCTATTTAGCGGTTATCGCCCTTGCCGTAGGATTCGAAAAGCTTTTTTAAATAAGTTTTTAAGACCTTATTTTGCCCAATCAAGCGTTAACGACACCGAGTCGGCAAAACGCAGTGCATGCGGTTTATCTACACGTGCTTTAGCGTAATGAACACTTGGGTGTGAGTGACAAACGGCAAGAATTTCAGCCACTAATTTTTCGAGCAATAAAAAGTGCCCTTGCTCTACTAAGCTAATTACTTCTTTAGTGATCACTTTGTAGTTAAGTGCTTGGTCTACTTCATCCGTTTTACAGGCGTCATCAGCAGGGTAATGAATTTCTAGATTGATCACTACATCTTGCTTTTTTTCACGCTCATCGGGGTTAAAGCCAATAAACGTACGCAGGCGTAAATTAGTAACGTTAATAATTGCATTAGCCATAGGTTAACCCTTAATAAGCTGCAAAAATTCGTTACGTGTTTTAGGGTCGCTTCTAAAATTACCTAACATTACTGATGTACGCATGCTTGAATTTTGTTTTTCTACACCACGCATCATCATACACATGTGTTTTGCTTCAACAATAACGCCCACACCTTTAGCGCCAGTAACTTCTTCAACCGCTTTAGCGATTTGATGCGTTAACTGTTCTTGAATTTGAAAGCGACGTGAAAACATATCAACAATACGTGCAAATTTAGATAAGCCTAATACTTTACCATTTGGAATATAAGCAATGTGGCAACGGCCAATAAATGGCAGCAAATGATGCTCACACATAGAGTAAAGCTCTATGTCTTGCACTAAAACCATATCGTCAGCATCAGACGTAAATACCGCTTTGTTGGTTATCTCATCAAGTGTTTGGCGATACCCTTGCGTTAAATATTCCATTGCTTTTGCGGCACGTTTTGGCGTATCAAGTAAACCTTCGCGGTTAGCATCTTCACCTACAGCAGTAATTATTTTTTGGTAACTTTCTTTTAATTCGTCATGCATAAGTTTCTCAGTCTAGTGTGTTCTACTTTAAATGGCGCCCGCCATCAACAGGCAAGGAGCGCCCTGTGATGTAGTGGCTCTGTAATAGTAAATCAATGCTATTGATAATTTCTTGGCATCCGGGTTCAATGCCCATTAATGATTTTTTAAGGGTTTTAGCTCGATATTGCTCATCGTCATGTTCATTAAAAATAATGAGCGACGGGGCAACCGAGTTTACCTTTATATTTGGTGCATATTTAGCGCTGAACGATTTAGTTAGGTTATCGAGTGCCGCTTTACTTGCTGCATAAGCTAAGTGTTTAGGGCTGCCTGTTTCAACTACATAATCGGTAAGATGAATTATATCAGCAGGTGCTTTGACACTTTGTTGATAGTTTAAAAGCAGCTCAGCGCACATTAAATTAATTAAATACGGTGTTTTAGCATGTATACGCATCATGTTATCAAACAGTGATGCAAAGTCAGGATTGTTAGCTTCGCAGTCCCAGCTTGATGCATTGTGAACAATAGCGCGCAGCGATGTTGTGTGCTCTTTAAGCGTATTTATAAATGCACTTATACCGTCGTCGGTACTAAAGTCGGCATAGATACACACAGCGCCTTGTTGCTCTAGTGTATCAACAGCGTTGTGGCGAGTACGATACGTAATAATAACAGCCTGCCCTTGAGCTATATAGTGCTGAGCAAGTGCTAAACCAATGCGTTGGCCTGCGCCGGTAATTAAAGTGGGCGATGTCATATAAGGCTGTGTTCTCTTTGGCGGGTCATTAATAAATATTAGCGTGTTAATTTAGTAAAATATACGCAGTTTATTAGTCTGTCGATCAAAAAAGCAATTAATCCTCAAAGGCGTTAATTGCTTTATTTTATTTACTAAACATTAATCGTAAATTGTCGGAATGGGTTGGCGCTTGTGTTGTGTACGCGTGTAAATGCTTACAAGCTTTTGTTCAACATCACTAGACACAGATTTACCTTCTAAAAAGTCATCAATTTGCTCATAGCTTAAACCAAGTGCTTCTTCATCCGTTAAGCCTGGGCGGTCACTTTCTAAATCAGCTGTGGGTGCTTTATCTACTAACAAAGCTGGGGCACCTAATGCAGTAGCAAGAGCACGAACTTGACGTTTTGATAAACCAAATAGCGGAGCTAAATCGCACGCGCCGTCACCAAATTTAGTATAAAAACCAGTAATATTTTCAGCACTATGATCGGTACCTACTACTAAGCCTTGGCAAAAACCTGCAATTTCGTATTGAGCAACCATACGTTGGCGTGCTTTAACATTACCTTTAATAAAGTCTATTTGAGCTTGCTCAGGCAGAGCCTCACCGCAGCCAACTACCGCAGCTATTGCTTGCTCATGTAATGCATCAGCGGCAGGTTGTACGTTAACGGTCATACGTTTACTTGGCTGAATAAAATCAACGGCCATTTGTGCTTCGTCTTCATCAGCTTGTACGCCATAAGGTAAGCGCACAGCAATAAATTGGTATTTGTCAGTATCGTGTTCTTTATTTAGTTCGTTTACGGCAAGTTGACATAAGCGGCCGCAAGTTGATGAGTCAACACCACCGCTAATACCCAATATTAGGGATCGCGAATGAGCTGCTACTAAACGTGCTTTAATAAAAGCAACCCGACGAGTTATCTCAGCATTTACATCAATCGTTGGCTGTACTTTCATTTCAGCCATAATTTCGGCGCGCATTGCCAGCTCCTTATAAAATTTAATATGTGATACGCAATAAACTTATTATGTGATTTAGTCTTAATTAATTAAAGTTTTAAATGAGCTTTTATTTTGCGAAGCTCTGCTTTTAATTCTTCTACTTCTGCTAATAAATCACTCAGCTCTTTATCTTTAATTACTTCGCTTGGTAGAGCAACAAAGGCATCGGCGGGATTATTTCGTTGTTCGCCAAATAAATGAATGTATCGGCTGTCGCGCTTACCTGCTTCTCGTTCTAATTTACGCGCGTACTCGCTTTCAATCAGTTTATTGAGCGCTGTTTCTACTTCATTTACGTTATTAAAATCAGCAAGCCTAGCACTGCGGGTTCTTAATTCACCTGGGGTTTGGGCGCCACGTAAAAGCAATAAACAGACAATGGCACGTTGCTGAGCAGAAAATTGCAGATTACTAAACTCAGTATTGCAAAAGCGGTGATCATATTTATTTACGCGACCAGAAAGGCCTTCATCTATGGTAACCAAACGCATTTCTATTAGTTCATCGAGTGCATTTTGCACGTCTTCATCTGTAAGGTTTAATACAGGATCGCGATTAGACTTTTGGTTACATGCATTCACTAACCCATTTAACGATAGCGGATAGTGCTCTGGGGTTGTGCTTTGTTTTTCTAATAAGCAACCAAGAATACGTTGTTGATTTGCTGATAACTGCATAAATAATCTCAAATTAGTAAGCGTATTTTATTAGCTTACACCTTTATTGAGTGCCAAGCCATTGTTGAAGCTTTGGTTGTAATGCCGCTAAATCGAGTGGCTTGCTTAAATAGTCGTTCATGCCTGCAGCTAGGCATTTTTCTTTATCACCCTGCATGGCATTGGCTGTAAGTGCAATAATAGTAATGTTTTCATTATCTTTGCCCGCATCACCTTCTCTAATGGCTTTAGTGGCTTGGTAGCCGTCCATTTCAGGCATTTGGCAATCCATTAAAATGAGCTTATATGGCTTACCTTGTTTTGCATTGAGTTTTACAATTGCCTCAAGCCCATTTTCAGCAATATCAAAAGTCACACCAGCTTGTTTTAATAGCGCCGAAGCAACCACTTGGTTTATTTTATTGTCTTCAACGAGCAGTAATTGTGGCTCTGATGAATCAAGTACCGGTGCTTTAGTTAGCTTGTTTTGCAGCTGTGCTTGTTGCTGCTGTTGCTCAATGTATTTATCGTTTGTGAGTGAGTCAAACAAGTCAGAAGGGGTCAGTGGTTTGAAAATCATACAGTCGACTTCCATACCTACTTTAGACTCCTCAGGTGAATAACTCATTGGAGCCATAATAACTAACTTGCAACTGTGCATATTTATAAAGTTTTTAAGCGCGTTCATGTCCGTTTGCGGCGCTTTTTCAAAAAAGTAGTAATCAACTAAAATAGCTTCAGGGTGGGTGGTTACATTATTTAAATAATCAGCAATCTCAAGATAGTCATGTATGCAATTAACCTTTGCACCCCATACAGTAAGTTGTTTTCTGGCTGTATTTGCATTTAATGAACACTCATCAATAATTAAAATATGTTTGTTTTTAATTAAATGACTCGGTAAATCTTGTTCTTTACTCAAGCGAGGTTGTATTTGTATTATGAACGAGAACGTACTTCCTTCACCTTGCATGCTGTTTACGCTTACTTCACCGTTCATCAGCTCACACAACTGTTTTACTATGGCAAGTCCAAGCCCTGTGCCACCAAATTGGCGTGTTGTTGAAGCATCGGCTTGTGTGAATGAGTCAAATAACGACGCTTGTTTTTTAGGGTCAATACCAATACCCGTATCAATAATCGAACATTGTAGGAACGAGCCATCCGTTGTTTCATCTACTCTGGCGGTAATAACTACTTCGCCATCAATAGTAAATTTAACCGCGTTGCCAATTAGGTTATTTAAAATTTGGCGCAAGCGGTTAGGGTCACTAATTATTTCGCTAACTGTAATTTGAGTGGCATCTAAAATAAGTTTTGTATTATTTTGCTCTACTTTTAAGGCAAACGATTCAACTACTTCTCCTAATAACCGAGGTAAGTTAAATTGCACGTTTTCAATATCGAGCTTACCAGCTTCAATTTTAGAAAAATCTAATATGTCGTTAATTATATTAAGTAAAGATTGAGCAGATGATTGAGCAAGTTCAATATGGTGCTTTTGCTGAAGATCTAATTGAGTTTGCTTAATTATATTAAGCATACCGAGAACCCCGTTCATTGGGGTACGAATTTCATGACTCATACTTGCCAAAAATTCACTTTTAGCTTCAACAGCTTGCTCTGCTGCTTCTTTAGCGGTAACGAGTTGTTGCTCGGTTTCAATACGTTTTTGGCTTGAGTACAAACTGCCAATAAGTGCTGCGACGGCAATTAAAAAGCTCTCTTCGTTACGAGACCAATTTCTAGGTGACTGACATTGCTCTGCGCATACAACACCCAAAGCTCCACTACCGGCTGGGATAACCACGCATAACATGGCTTGAATTTCTAAAGGGTTTAAATAGTGTGCTTTTAGAGGCGTTAAAACCGGGTGATTTAGTGCATCTGGAGCATTAAATACAGCTTGGTGATCAATGGTATTAAAAAAGTCTTTAGCATTTCTTCTTAGCCAAATAGGGTCTACGGTGTCGCTTGATAATTGATTGCTGTGAACTGCAAACGGATTTAGTTGACTCTTATCTTCATTAAAAAACCAAATGCTGGCACGTTTAACGTCAAATGCTTGGCAAATCGATTGTGTGATTACGTCTTTAGATTGGCTTAGTTGTCCGTTTAATATGAGTTTATTAACGGTTAGCGATGCGAGTATTTCATTGTGCAGTGCAACTTTATTGCTTTCTAATTCAATTTTTTTACGGGTATCAATATTTTGCAATGATCCAAAGATACGAATGCTACGGCCATTCTTTCGCTCCACTTCGCCATGCGCGAGTACCCATATAGTTTTATTTTCAGCGTTAATAACTTCAAGTTCAACTTCATAACTTTCACCAAACTTTATAGCTCGTTCAATTAACCCGGCTATTTTTTTTCGGCTTTCACCTTCTTTAAAATAGCCTAAATCACTTGGCCATTCAGGTTGTGTATCTAGTGAGTATTTAAATATTTTTTTGGTCATATCAGACCAATATATTTGCTTGTTTTCTAGATTAAATGACCAAGCCCCAATTTGAGCTAAGTCACTCATTGCTTCAAGCATTTTTTCGTTTTGCTGTTGGCGATCAAGCATTTTTAAAAAGAATAAAAAGGCCCAAATTAATAACCCGCAAATAATAATAATCGATAAACGAAGTTGCCATATAGCTGAGTTAGGAGGGCTCCAACCTATTTTAGGTGCAACATAAAGCTGCCAATTCCCACCTTGAAAATTTAAGGTGAATTCTAGTGGGTCTTGATCTGTTATGTTTTGATCACCATAAAAAAACTCCCCTTTTTTGCCTAGCCCATGTCTGCCTTGTAAAGCGACGTTGTATTCTTTTTCGAGCTCATAAATACCTGAATTTTTATAGACTTTATCAATATTAAGAACAACTGAGAGTAATCCCCAAAAGCGATTATCTGGCGGTACGTAAACAGGCACTCGGGCAATAAGTGCAATGTCACCTTGGATTAATTTTAATGGGCCAGCCATTACAATGGTATTTGTATCGCGTGCTCTAATTGCATCAAGGCGTTGGTTTTTTTCTTCTAAAAAGTTTAAACCGAGCGATTTTTCGTTACCTTTTAAAGGGTAAGTCATGCGAATTACCATATCGGGAGCGCCACCAATATTACGTAGCTCATTTGAGGTTTTAAATAGTGGCTTTGCAATTTGTTCGAATTGGGTTTGTTGTAAATCAGGCTGTGCTGCAACGGCAACACCTAAACCTCGAACCAATTGAATATTAGACACTAAAATAGATTCTAATTGAGCACGATAGGTACTTACTTCAGAGAGTATTTGTAAGCGGTGAGCATCTTTTACACGATTATAGTTAATACGATCAAGAACAACACCAACTAGTACCGTTAGCGTAAGCGATAACCAAAAGGTTAGCTTAAAGTTATGAACATTCGTTTTGTTGTTATTAGACGGTGGCATTAGCTACATCGTGGCGTTAATTAAGGCAAATTAACTATAGCTAATTTATTGCAAAAATGAAAATGGCGCGTTAAAAATGCGCCATTTATTTTTTATAATTAGTAGTTTAGCTATCGCTAACTTCTCGCGCCCAATGATTTTGCTTTGCTACGTGTAGCTTGCGGTAGCCATCTAGTAGCGCCGCATGCTTTTTAAAGCCTTCAAGCGATAAACCTGGGAAAGTTAAACCGTTAAACTGCTTTTTACCTTCGGCAATTTCAATAGCCAGTGCTACGTTATCAGCACCAAACATTAAGCCTAAGGCATCTTGGTAATCAGCGTATTCGCGCTCGTCATCGTATTTAATTTCTAAAATAGCTTTTAAACAGCGGAAGTGGCGCATTGCATCTTCGTTTACTTGGCCTGTATGAAGTATCCAGTCAACCCAATCAATGGCTTCTTCGCTGCCTGCGGCTAAACATAGATGCGCTTTAAGCTCACCTATACGCAGAGTGTGCCATGGTGTGTCGGCATCAGTTGCTAAACCAATAAATTCTGCGGCGCGGATAATATCGCTATGACCTGCTTCTTCTAGGCTGTCGTAAATTTCCATCCATTGCTCTGCATCGTACTGATCAAGCGATAGGAATGCTTCGCGAAATTTAGCGCCTTCGTTGTTGTTGCGCCAAATAAGCTCATCAACAGGGTAAATGTCTGACATGCCAGGTACTAAAATACGACACGCGTATACGTTTAGGTGCGTGTAATCCATGATGTAGATATCGTGATCCATGCTGTGGATTAGGTCTGTACAGAAGTTATATTCTTGCTCTGTTGTGCCGCTAAAGTCCCAATGTACAAATTCAAAGTCAGGTTTTGCACGGAAAAAATCATGCGAAATTAAACCGCTTGAATCAATAAAGTGCAGTTCAATGTTCTCTGGTGTTGCTACTTCGTTGTTATCAAAGGTTGCTGGTTGAAATACATCAAGCTGATCAAGGCGACGACCTTGTAGTAACTCGGTAACGGTACGCTCAAGCGCTACTTCAAATGAAGGATGAGCACCAAAAGAGGCAAATACAGAGCCATCAGTTGGGTTAATAAGCGTTACGCTCATTACTGGGTATTTGCCACCAAGTGATGCATCGGCAATACGTAGATGAAAACCATGGCTGCGAAGTTCTTCACAGGCTTCGTGAATTTGAGGGTATTGCTTAACAACGTCTTCAGGCACGATTGGTAAACAAATACCTTCGGCAATTATGCGGTTTTTAATAGCGCGTTCAAATACTTCTGATAAACCTTGTACGCGCGCTTCAAATTTAGTGTTACCTGCGCTCATACCGTTAGATACAAAAATATTACCAATAACGTTTACCGGAATGTATACGTCTTGGTTATCGCGTTGGCGCGTGTATGGCAGGGTACAAATACCACGGTCATCGTTACCTGAGTTAAAATCAAAAAGATGTGATGCGTTAAGTTCGCGCTCTGGGTCAAAGTAATCCCATAAACTCTCGTCCATAATGCCTTGTGGTACTTCATCGCCTTCAACTTTAAACCATTTTTCGGTTGGGTAATGAGTAAACTCGCCATTGGCAAATTCTTCACCTAGGTAAAAGTCGGCAAAAAAGTAGTTACAGCTTAAGCGTTCAAAGTATTCACCGAGTGCTGAGGCAATAGATGCTTTGTCGGTTGCGCCTTTACCATTGGTAAACATAACACCGCAGTCGCTGTCTTTTATATGAACCGAATAACAGTTAGCTACAGGGTTAAGCCAAAGCGCTTCTTCAACATTAATGTTTAGGGCTTTAAGCTTGTTTTGCATGGTAGAGATTGACGATTCTAGGTCGCGGTCTTTACCTTTGATAAATGTTTTTTCAGTCATATTGATCTCAACTAGTTCTGCACGATGTGTGGAGCCGACATTATCGTGGATTTTGATGTTTATTTCACCCTTTGCGAGCAAGAACATTATTATTTAATAAAACTGTGGTTATTATATGCCCTTAACGCTTGGTCAAAAACGTGCAAAGGAAAGGTTGATGTTTAAAGTAATCAAACGCTTGTTGTTATTAATTGTGATTTTAGGGCTAGCAAGTACCGCCGTTGTTTATGGTGTACTTACTTTAAGTTTGCCCACTCTTGATGGAAACGGACGCAGTAACGCGGTAGTAGAGCCTGTAAAAATTTCGCGCGATGCACTCGGGCAAGCAGTGATAAACGCCAATAGCCGAAACGACGCCGCCTACGGTTTAGGTTATGCGCATGGGCAAGACCGATTTTTTCAAATGGATTTACTAAGACGTAATGCCGCAGGCGAGTTAAGTGAATTATTTGGCGAAGCCGCGTTGGGGCTCGATAAAAAGATGCGTTTTCATCAATTACGTAAACGCAGCCAAATTATTTTACAAACGCTGCCTGAGACCGATAAGCAATTACTTAAAAGTTACGCTCAAGGTGTAAACGAAGGTTTAGCGCAAGTAGGGTATTCAAGCTTTGAATATTTACTAACCGGTGCAACACAAAAGCCATGGCAAAGCGAAGACAGCTTACTTGTGATATTTAGTATGTACCTTGATTTACAAAGCGCGACCTTTGAGCGCGACCAAGCACTGATACAACTTGAGCAAGCGTACGGTAAGCAAATGGTTGATTTTTTAACGCAACCGAGCAAATACCAAGCCGCACTTGATGGTAGTAAATTAACGCCTTATAACGGCGCAATACCTGCGTTGCCAACTCAAATCCAGCACACAGTTAAAAATATTGAAGCAAACCAAGAGCGCGGCAGTAATAACTGGGCAGTTACGGGAACGCTGACTAAAACAGGTGCTGGTATGGTGTCGGATGATATGCATTTATCGATGGCAGTACCTGTAATTTGGTACAGGGCACAATTAAATTACATGCACAGTGGTGAGCAGACTCAGGTGACCGGTGTATCGCTGCCCGGAGCACCTGCCATTGTTGTTGGCACTAACAACAATGTTGCATGGGGATTTACTAACGGTTATTTAGATACAGCCGATTGGATTGCATTAAACGATGATAGTAAAACATGGCAAGTTGATGAACCTATTGCATTACCCGACGGGGGAGTCGAAAACTATTCATTAATACTCAGCGAATATGGCCCTGTAAAATACATTAACGAAAAACCTTATGCATTGAGCTGGGCTGCACATCAGCCTTACGCCGTTAATATGCAACTCTTAAAGTTAGAGCAAGCCAAAACAGTAGATGATGCACTTGCCGTAGCAAGCGATGTAGGAATACCTGTGCAAAACCTAATGGTGGTAGATAGGCAAGGTAGCGCCGCGTGGAAAAACATGGGCGGCATACCTGCTCGTAAAACACCAAGTGAGTTAAGTGTAGATACAAGCGAATATTCAGCCCTTTGGCAGCAAAACGAGGTTTTACGCCCGTTTATTAAAAACCCACAAAACGGCCGCTTATGGACAGGGAACTCACGTGTTGTATCGGCTGAAGATAACGCCCGCTTTGGCAATGGTGGTTATGCACTGGGCGCGCGCTCAAGCCAAATACGCGATAGGTTATTCGAAAAACAAACATTTGCAGAGAGTGACTTTTACGCATTACAGCTTGATAACCAAGCTCGCTTTTTAATGCCTTGGCATGCTTTGCTATTAAAGCAATTAAAAGTCGATAAAACTAAAAATAAGCAATATATAGCAGCGCTTGAGAACTGGCAGCAATGTGCGTGTTCAACCTCCGTAGGGTATACCTTAGTTAAGCGTTACCGCGATGAAGTGATTAATATTTTATTTAGTCATATTGAAAACCAACTAAATAAACAACAAGGCACGCTTAAATACGTAAAACGAGATTTAGAGCCCGCAGTATGGCAGCTTATTAATAACAAACCCGATACGTGGATAAACCCGCAATTTAAAAGCTGGGATGCACAATTACACGGTGCATTTAGCCAAACTATTACTAAGCTTACTGAGCAATTTGGTAATAACGTACAAGGTTGGCAGTGGGGCAAGGTAAACGAGCTAGTAATAGAGCACCCGTTTGCAAAGCAAATCCCCTTACTTGCTAAGTTTTTAAATATGCCTACAGCACAAGGTTTTGGCGATAGTTACATGCCCGCCGTACAAGGACGTAGTTTTGGCGCATCTCAGCGTTTTATTGCTCAACCTGGTCATTTAGAACATGCGATTTTAGCTATTCCTGGTGGGCAATCGGGGCATCCGTTATCTGAATTTTATAGAGCGGGTTTTAGTGATTATATAGAGGGCAAACATACGCCTTTATTACCGCAAGAATTAATACATCAAATAGTAATAGAACCTACGCGATGAACTAAAGTATAGCTAAACACGTTCTATATAATCACTAATAAAATAACAGAGAACTAAAATGAAAAAAATAATACCCGCATTAATAACAGGTTTATTACTAAGCACTACAGCGCAAGCAGATGATGGCCCGGTAACAGCACAAAAACTAAGTGAGCATGTATACGTATTATTTGGGCAAGGCGGGAATATTGCGGCAAGCGTTGGCGATGATGGCATTTATATTATTGATGATCAGTTTGCCAAGTTATCAGACGATATTAAAAAAACCATTAGCGATTTAAAACCAGGTAGTGCAGAGTTTGTTATTAACACGCATCATCATGGCGATCACACTGGCGGCAACGAAAACTTTGCTAAAGCGGGTGCGCACGTTATAGCGCACGACAACGTACATAAACGTTTAGAGGAGCAGCATGGGGAAGGGTCAGACTTTTTACCGCGCATAAGTTTTGGTCACGATTTAAAGCTGCATTTTAACAACGAACACGCGCATGTAGTACATTACGAACATGCACATACCGATGGCGACTCGGTTGTCTTTTTTAGTAACGACAACATAGTGCACATGGGCGACATTTATTTTAATTTTGGCAGCTTACCGTTTGTTGATGTAGATAGCGGTGGCAGCGTTGATGGTATTTTAGCGGCAGTAGACGATGTAATTAAACAAATTGACGACAACACTCAAGTAATACCAGGGCACGGTAAGGTAAGTAACCGTTCAGGACTCATAGCGTATGGTAAACTTGTTCAAAACGCGAAAGACGTGATGCTAAAAGCCATGCAAAATAATGCCAGCCTAGAGCAAGTGCTTAAAGCCGATCCACTGGCTGAGCTTGGTCTTGAATACGCTGGCTGGTTACCAAAAGAGAAAGTAACCACACTCTTTTATCGCAGCTTAAAGTAGTACATCTAAAGTAAAAAACATGATACAAAGCTGAGTGTATTCTTGATTTAATCGAGCGTACATTCGGCTTTTATTTTCTTATGCCTAAAGGAGTTGTGTATGTCGGCAGAAAAAACCCATCTTGAAATTTGTAACTTAACCAGAGAGCAATATCCGCAAATTAAAACCTTGATGGATCAAGCGTATCCCGACTTAGGTGGTGCGTGGCCAAGTCATACCATTTTTAGATTAATAGACCAATTTCCTGAAGGGCAAATAGGTATTGTAGATGACGGCGTGCTGGTGGGCTTAGCGTTAAGCGTTCAAGTTGATTACACACGTTTTTCAAATCCGCATACCTACGAAGACATCGCTGATGGTCACGACCGTGTATTTAGTGATACCGACGGCGATGCTTTGTATGGCTTAGATGTTGCCATTAGCGAAACTCACAGAGGCATGCGTTTAGGTCGTCGCCTTTATGATGCCCGTAAAGAACTGTGCCGCCAATATAACCTACGCGCTATTTTAGCGGGTGGTCGTATTCCACGTTATTACAATCACAGTAGTGAAATGACGCCAATGGAATACATTGCAAAAGTAGATCAAAGAGAGCTGTACGATCCTATTTTAAGCTTTCAACTATCTAACGATTTTCAGGTAAAGCGTTTACTTAAAAAGTACTTACCAGAGGATCAAGAGTCAGTTGGTTACGCCACTTTACTTGAGTGGAATAACATAATGTACGAGCCAACCGACACGGTACTTGAGTCAACTAAATCAATCGTGCGTGTAGGTGCTGTGCAATGGCAAATGCGTTGTGTTGAATCGGTTGAAGAAATGCTAAAGCAGGTTGAATACTTTGTAGATACCGTATCTGACTACAAAAGTGACTTTATACTATTCCCTGAGTTTTTTAACGCGCCATTAATGGGCTTAGGAAATCAAAGCAACCAAACGGAAGCGATTCGTTATTTAGCCGAATACACCGAAACGTTTAAAAACGCGATGTCGCGTATGGCAATAGAATACAACGCCAATATAATTACCGGCTCTATGCCGCTTGCCGAAGATGATAAAATTTATAACGTGAGTTATTTATGTCACCGCAGCGGTAAAATAGACGAGCAACGTAAAATACACATTACTCCGCATGAGCAAAACGATTGGGTTATTCAAGGCGGCGACAAAATTGCTGTATTTGAAACCGATGCTGGGCGTGTAGGTATTCAAATTTGTTACGACGTAGAGTTTCCTGAGCTTTCACGCATATTAGCCAAACAAGGGCTCGATATTTTGTTTGTGCCATTTTGGACCGATACTAAAAATAGTTATTTACGTGTACGCCACTGTGCACAAGCACGTGCAATAGAAAACGAATGTTATGTGGTTATTGCAGGCTCGGTAGGTAACTTACCACAAGTAGAAAGCCTTGATGTGCAGTACTCACAATCGGCTGTGTTAACGCCATCGGACTTTTCGTTCCCGCACGATGCAACACTTAACGAAGCCACACCTAATACAGAAATGCTGTTATTTAGTGACCTTGATATGGATAAGCTTAAAATCCTTCATAGCGAAGGTACAGTGCGCAACTTAAAAGATCGCCGCGAAGATTTATACGACGTAATTTTGAAAAAGAGAGATGTTTAATGGCATGGGTGTACTTAATTATCGCCGGGCTACTTGAAATTGGCTGGCCGATAGGTTTAAAAATTTCGCAAAACCCAGATACTCGCTGGCAGGGTATCACAATGGCGGTGGCTTTTTTAATCGCTAGTGGCTTTATGCTGTGGCTTGCCCAAAAGCAAATATCAATGGGCACCTCATACGCCGTGTGGACAGGTATTGGCGCTGCGGGTACGTTTTTAGTCGGTATATTGTTTTATAACGATGCAGCTACATTTGGTCGTATTGCGGGAGTATTAATGATTATTAGCGGTGTGATAACACTTAAAATAAGCTCTTAGTTGGTAATTCGAATAAACGCTTAATTATGAATAGCGCAGGTATAAAAGCCTGCGCTTTTTTATGCTCTTAACTTGGCAACATGACCAAAATAGCGGCAATGGCGATGAGTATTAAGCCTGCAGTATCTTGTTTTTTAAGTGGCTGTTTTAACCAAAGTACGGCAATTAGCATGGTAAAAAATACTTCAACCTGCCCAAGCGTCTTAACGTAAGCAACATGTTGTAAGCTCATTGCACTAAACCAGCCTATTGAGCCCAAACAACTAAAAACACTAATTGCGGCTGTAGTGCCTTTGTATTTCCACAATGCACTGAGCGTTTTTGGCTCTTTCAATAATAAATAGCCCAGTAATATTAGCGTTTGTAAGCTAATTACAAACAGTAAAACCCAAGCGGCAGAGTGTGGAAATAGTAACCCTGAATTTAAACTCGCTTCACGTACCCACAGTGATGTAAGCGCAAAGCAAGTACCACATGCAAGCCCCAACAAAGCCGTTTTAACATTAAAGGTTTTTACACTGGTTATGCCGCTGAGTAGCAATACGGCAATAGCGCCAAAAAATACACCAAGCCAACCAAGTAAAGAGAGTGCTGAGCCAAAAAATAATACACCTAAAATGGCAGCCACTAACGCCTCGCTTTTAGCAAGACCAGCCCCTACAGCGTAGTTATTCATTTTAAACAACTTAACCATTAAGCCGGTGGCGAGTATTTGCATAACGCTTGCGCCAATAATAAATCCCCAAAAGGCATTATTAAACGTAGGCATGGTTGTATCTTGATATTGATACAAACCATATAAATACACCGCCGCAATGGGGCCTGCAATAATAAAGCGAGAAAGAGTTACGCCAGCAACACTCACATTGCTACTTAATTTACTTTGCAGGGCATTGCGCCAGGCTTGCATAAAGGCGGCTAAAAAAGTGAAAAAGATCCAAGTCATGGTATTTGTCGATTAAAAATAAGGTCTTTAAGTTAACAATCTTTAGTTATTAATGCGATGTAATAACTGTGATGTTGAATATTCATCATCTGCGACATTATGCCGCACTGTTTTATGAGTAAACTTAGCTATAGTAAGTGTGATGTTATTGTTTAGCCGCCAGCGTTTGTCATAAAACGTATCTGGCGGCTTTTTTTGTGTGCTTATGCTAAGTTGTCAAAAACATCAAAAGGATAAACTATGACAACATTAGTTGTATGTGCATTACTTGCTGTACTTATGCCTTACTTTGCAAAAGTGCCTGTCGCTATATCAATGGCAAAATTAGGTCGATACGATAATAAACACCCAAGGGCGCAACAAGCAAAGCTAACGGGCTTTGGTGCCCGTGCGCTAGCAGCACATCAAAATTGCTTTGAATCGCTCGCTGTATTCGCAGTAGCTACTGCAGTTGTACTAGGCACTAACTCTGTAGGCGCAATAACAGAAATGCTAGCGGTTACGCATATTGTGTCGCGTATTTTGTACTGTGTTTTTTATTACATGAACCTAGATATAATACGCTCACTAGTATGGTTTATTGGTTTGGGTACAGCTATTGCCATGATTGTGGTGAGTTTGTAGGTTTATACTTTAAAACCACAAAGCAAGCAGCCTAAAAGGGCGCTTGCTTTGTAGTCTTGAAAAATCTAATAAAGTTAGTGCGATACTTTAATTCGCTCTATTAAATCGGTATTAGAAACTTCATTGTTTATTGCAAAATCGAGCTGTACCAGTACGTTTTGATAACCCATTGATGAGGGTTTGTATTGCCACTGTCTTAGCGCCTTTTTAGCTTCACGGTCAAATATGGCTTCAGGCTTTGCACTAACAACAGAAACATTAGCGGTTTCACCATTGGGAGTTATATCGTACTTTAATACCACTGAGCCGCTGATGCCTTGTTGAGCTGCTTGTATTGGATAAAGGGGTTCAATACGCATTGTCGGTGAAATGTGATCCTCTTTAGTCATTGCCTCTGGTTGCTTTGCAATCGCTAATCCGCTTAGCATACTTGCGGCTACAAGCAATAAGCCACCTTTAGCAAACTTTGAACGCTCTGTGCTGTGTTTTATATTAGTAAGTCGTTGTAACATGGTTTTTTTATCTCCGTAGTGTGAATAAGCCATAAGTCCTGTGGGCGCATTTGCCGCGCAGTTTATTAAGGCTTTGCTGTATAAAATGTGTTGTTGTGTAGTTTTATTGCTGAGTACCCGTTCATCACAAGTCAGCTCTTGTAATCGGCGCATGCTTGCGTAACAAACCCAAGCTAGTGGGTTGAACCACAGTAAAATAGTAGGCAGTAATATAAGTGCGTTTGTTAGGTTGTCTTTGCGTTTTATGTGTACGTTTTCGTGCTCTAAAATAAGCGCTAATGTGGCTTTATCAAACTGGGTATTGTAGTTACTCGGTAACACCAGCTTGCTGTTTAAAATACCGACCACCATTGGCGTGGCTACATGTTGGCTGGTATAGGTTTTAACATCAGCGGTAAGAGTACCTTCAAATTGGATTAACTCAGTTAACTGCAGGCTTTTAACAAAACGGGTATGTGTAATAAAACTGGCTATTAATAACCCTGCGGTAATGAGTACATACATGAGCGCCCAGCTAATACCCATTTCATGTGTAAAAGGCTGGTTAGGGGTAATTAGGTAATAGCTAATATTACTGTTTTGCAGTGGTTTAATCGCGTTTGGTAAATTAGCGATAACCAATGCCGCAGGTAATAGCCATGCTAATTTATATACAAATCGCGAGCCAAGGGCTTTTAAAGCAAATCGCTCGAGTAAAATAAATCCACAAAACAAAATACTTAATAGTAGTTGCTGCTCAATCAACCAATTAAACCCAGTTTGAATAACCATGTTAATCCCTTACTTTTGGTTTTTTTCCCAGTCATCTATAACTTTTTTAAGCTCGTTTATATCTTGCTGAGAAAGCTGCTCCGATTTAGCAAAACCGCTTACCAGCGGTGCTATACGACCACTAAAAAAGCGCTCAATAAAGTTTTGGCTTTCTTTTAAGGTGTAGTCGGCGCGCTCAATACACGGCATATAAATATATTGGCGACCTTCTTTTTTAAAGGACAATGCACCTTTTTTTACTAATCGACCTAGTAGGGTTTTAATTGTTTTTTCGTGCCATTGCTTATCGTCGCTTAAGCGCTCAATTATTTGGCTCGCGGTGGCAGGGTAGTTAATCCAAAGTGCGTCTAGCACGTCAAATTCTGCTTTTGATAACTCAATCATTTTATTGCCTACAGATGTAATCTTTAAGTTGAGACTACGCTTGTAATCTATAATTGCAAGCTTATTTTTTAACTTTTTGAGATGTAGTTAAGTGACTTGGTATTAGATTTTTGAAATATCGGCTTTATTAATTTGTATATATTGGTTTTCAGGTAGGTTTAGCTTTGAAAGGGTGAGATCGCTAAATTGTGCCCGATATAAATCAATAACTTTGTAGCCGCAGTAATGCGCCATTTTACGAATTTGCCTGTTTAACCCTTGTTTTAAAATAATATTAAACTGATTACTGGCTATTTTATTTACTTCACAAGGTAGGGTTATGTGTTTATCGACGGGTACGCCTGCTGCCATTTTGTTACAAAAAGCATCGTCTAAAGGCTTATTTACGGTGACTAAATAATGTTTAGGCTGGTGGAAGTTAGGATGTATTAGTTGGTTACAAAAATCCCCATCGTTGGTCAAAATAAGTAAACCACGAGAGTCTTTATCAAGGCGGCCAATAGGGTAAACACGGGTGAGTGTAGGCAAGTGGTGAATAAGGCTAGTTGGGTCATCAATATTTAATTTGCAGTCAATGCCTACTGGTTTGTGGTACGCAAAATAAACTAAATCGGCAGCACCTTTAATTTCTTTTTCGTTCACTATTATTGTGTCTTGCTCGTCAACGTGATCAATATGATTTGCTGGGCGATTATTTACAGTCACAACACCTTCATCAATTAAACGCGATGCCTGTTTACGAGAACAAATACCCGCATGGGCAATATATTTAGCGAGTCGGATTTTTGTGCTCATAACGTGTGATGCCAGCGACTAATAAAAATTTGATCGCGATTATAGCAAAGCTGCGTATCGATACTGTTAAATTTAATTAAGGCAAAAATTATGGGTATTAAATTTTCACAGTTAAAAAAGCATGAGCCGCTACAAAAAGTCATTGTACACTCGTTAGATATGGCGCTTTATCAAGTATCGGTAATGATCAATAACGTTGAATATTATGTAACAGAAGACAGCGGTGAATTTTTAAGAGCACTAAGCCCACTGCATGTTCAAAAGCGTTTTGATAAAATAGCCTATGCGGGAATGGTACTGCGCCAAACAAGCGCTTACGACGAAATGTGCGGACAGCCCGAAAAAACCGGCAGTAATATGCTCGAAGTACCTTACGGTAAAAACAACCTGTATTGATAGAACTAGTTTGCTAGTATCTGCTCCTTTAAGGGCGGAACATGTATCAATTAAAAGCAGATAATACCGACGCGTTAAACTCAGCGCTTCGCACAAAAATGGTTGAATTTAATGCCCAGCATTTTGATGCGCAAAGAGTGCCATTAGGCTATAAATTTACAGATGAGCAAGGCGAGCTTGTTGCCGGTATTAGTGGGTGTGTATTTGGAAATTGGCTGATGATTAGTTGGCTTTGGTGTAGCGATGTAGCGCGAGGTCAAGGTCTTGCAGATAAGTTGCTAACGGCACTTGAACAATCAGCTATTGAACTAGGCGCAACAACTGCTCAGCTTGATACGCTAGATTTTCAAGCAAAACCCTTTTATGAAAAGCGCGGTTATAGTGTTAAGTATCAACTTAATAATTATCCGCGCTCTGGTACGCGCTATTTTATGGAAAAGCAGCTTTAATTTTTGCTGACTATTTTGCTTTTAGTGGCTCGCCTTCAAAGGTAATACCTAAGAATGGCGTTGCCTCTGGCGCTAACATAAAGGTGCGAATATTCATGTGATCATCGCCTTTTGGGTTTTGCAGCACGTCGTCTCGGTAAAACTTACCAAAGCAATCTAGCGTATTTTGTTTGCTTAAATCGTTTAATTTAGCAAACGCAAAAATTTTACACGAACCGTTGTTCTCACTTGCAGAGCTAAGTAATCCGTGGTTATTAAAGCCGCAGGCAGTAAATGTATAATTTGCCTCAATAACAGCAATAGTATCGGTAAATTGAATGCTTTTTGGATTTGCGGCGAGTGTTGCTAAGTAGTCATTTAATGTCATGTTTTGTTCTTATATTTGTAGTTAATCCAATTAATAAATTTTATTTAGCGCTCAACTCTAGCTCATCTGTTTGCTGATTTATATTGAATTTAAATCGCGATAAAAAGTTCATTCCTAGCAAACCTTGTCCACCTGTGTTTTCAATGCTTAGCACTTCAAAACCATAAATAATTTGCGAGCCCACTTTAAACGATTCAATTTGATAACGTTTTACAACAATTTGACCGTTAGCTGTATTAACTGTTACATCACCTAAATACAAAGGCTGCGGAGAAATTTGGTTAATAATATTGCTAGGTAGTGAGGTGATGCTTGCGCCTGTATCAATCATTAGTTCGGTCGATAGATTATTATTTATTTCAGTGTTTATTAAGTAGTGTGCGCCGCGAGGCGTTAAAGCAACGAAGTCGTCTTGCGATTGCGCTTTATTGATCATCGTTTGCAGCGTTTGTACTTGGCTTTTTAAGCTGTGCTGGCTTGGCATTCTATCAAGCGTTGCTTGTGCGCTAATTAAATCACTTTGCTGGTAGTAAGCATACGCAAGCGAATATAAAAACTGTGCATTATCGCTTTTATAATCAAGCCAAATTTGTGTTTGCTCAATAATAGCGTGCCAATTTTGTTGCTCAGTTAATGTGTGTAATTCGTTTTGGGTGAGTGAATTTAGGCGTGTATTTACGTTATTTTGTTGATGAGCAGGTAGTAATGAATTCAGCTCAAATAAAGCAATAATGGCGTTTTGTGTTTGTTCGCTATTAACTAAATATTCAACCTGCAAGTTAAGTATTTCTACGTTGTAAGGGCTGTTATTTAATAGCGCATTGATAAATGATTCGCTGAGTAATAAATCGCTATTTAACCATGCTTTAAGCTGTATCAGCCACGAAGAATAAAGGTTTATAGCACTTTCTGGATTGCTGTTTTTTAACTGTTGATAGCTACTAAGTGCGGCTTCAAATTGGTGTTGTTCAAATTGCTGCTTTGCCGTATTTAGTAACGTATTTTGTTGTTTAGGCGATATGCTTTGCTGGGCACTTTGCGTTTTTTGTGGTGTAGTTAACGCAGGCTGCGGCCATAATAAATAAGCGTTTAAGCTAAGTGAGCCAATTAATAGCAAGGTGATTAGCTTGGCATAGTGGCTCATAGTGACCTCTTACTTTTAAACGAGTTTATACCAATTTTATTAAAACATGATCATTTTATCGCATTAAATAACTCACTAACTGCGTTAAAAATTATTTATATAGAACAACTATATGTCACAATTTTCGCCTTGTTATTGTGCTATTTTCTTAGCGCTATAATAGAACACTTATTTAATGCAATTGGTATTATTTAATAAAGTGCGTTAAGGCGTGAATGTTAGCAATTTCAATATCAGCCAGTCCTTTATAGGCATAGTTAGCACCTTGATCGTTTAACCATACCGATTGGCAGCCGGCATTATTTGCGCCTTGTACGTCGGTATCTAGGCTATCGCCAATATGTAAAATATCGCTTTTAGCCACGTTTAAATGTGCGGCTGCTTTATCAAATAAAGTGGTGTGAGGTTTTGCTTTGCCGTGCATACCTGCTTGCAGTACGAGTTCAAATTTATTGTGTAAATTAAAGCGTTCAATTTCAACGTTACCGTTAGTAATTGCAACAAGCGTAAAGTGCTTTGCGAGGTTATCGAGAAGGTTAAGCACGTCATCGCTTACGACTATGTTGCTGCGCGCATCGGCAAAGGCGTTATAGGCGGCATTTGCATGGCGCTCTACTTCATCTGCGGTAAACCCAAGTTTAGAAAGCGCTAAACGTAGGGTGTGTTTGCGCCACTTAGTTACATCATCTGCAAGATCTGGGTTTTGTATTACGGCCAGTTCGCGGCATAGTTGCCAGTACTTTGGACCTTGCTCTTGATAGCCCGGTAGCGCGTTTAAATAATTTTGTTGGGCTTTAACGGCTGCTTTTATAATAGGGTGGTTGCTGTATAGCGTGTCGTCTAAATCAAAGCTCATGACAGAAAATGGCTTAATAGCACGATTAAATCGGATCATATTTTTTCCTAATCAGTTCGTTTTTTTGCGCGAGGGTGAGTGTTGTCGTACACCTTGGCTAAATGCTGAAAATCTAAATGTGTATACACTTGTGTAGCCGACAAACTGCTGTGCCCTAGTAATTCTTGCACGGCGCGTAAATCACCAGATGATTCTAAAATATGTGACGCAAACGAGTGGCGCAGCTTATGCGGGTGAACCTGCGAGCTAATGCCTTGTTTTATTCCCCACTCTTGCATGCGTAGGCGCACTTGGCGAATCGAAATACGATTTTTTTGGCTACTTAAAAATACTGCTATTTCATCGGGCTTTGCAAACTGAGGGCGTATTGTGAGCCATTTTTTTAATGCGTCTAACGCTTTTTTGCCCACCGGAATTAATCGCTCTTTATTGCCTTTACCACGCACTAAAATTTCGCCATTAGCGGCACTAATATCTTGCATGTTAGCGCCAACTAACTCACTAATGCGCAGCCCTGATGAATACATCAACTCCATCATTGCTTTATCTCTAATTGCGAGAGGCTCGTCGTCAGGTATTTCGAGTAATCGGGCCATTTGATCTACATCGAGATTTTTAGGTAACGGTTTTGCAAACTTAGGGCCTTTTATGCCCACAGCAGGGTTATGATAATGCGATTGCTCGGCAATGTTTTTTGCTTTTAAAAACTTATACAAACTGCGAATGCAGCTGAGCTTTAAGCTAATAGTACGCCCACTTAATTGTTTTGAGCGCAGTGCCATGCTGTATCGGCGAATATGCTCGCCTTGCACGCCAAACCAGTCGTCACATAATTTACTAAAATAGAGGGCTGCAAAACCAAGTTGGCTTACATATTGATTTACGGTGTGTGCTGAATATTGTTTTTCAAACTTTAAATAATCGCTAAATAGCGTTATGGGTGTGCGCCAGTTATCGCTTAATTGAGTAATATTAGGTGCGTCGTCACTCATGCAAGTTTTTGTAACCGCAGGTGTAATGCGTTTATAAAGTCGAGTACAAAAAGGTTATCTTGAGCGGGCTCAAAGTGGTTTACGTTATTACTACCAAAGCCCAAAATAGCGATAGGATGTGTAGTGTCGCCAATTAAATAAATAGCAGCAGATTGCGTATCTTCACTAAATAATTGTTCGCGTTCTTGCTGATTAATACGCCCTAAATAATGCCCAGAATGGGTAAGGCGATGTGCAATAAGTTCGTCGTATTCGGGATTGTATTTTACTAATTTGCAGTCGTTAACATCTTCACTTGAGCAAATTATATTACGCAGGTTATTTGCTAGCGTATCAAAGTCGTCATGATTCCAAAGCTGGCGATGGCACTGGCTAAACAAACGATATACAAGCTCGTTTTTCGTTGCATGTTTGCTCATCGCGTCTATTTGGCTTTTTAAAAGCGTGTTGTGCTCGCGTAATTGGCGTTGCTGAATATGTACCAGCGACGTTGCACCTTGAGCTTGTTGGTGCAGCTCAAGTTGTGCGAGTAGCTCAGGATGCTGAACTAAAAAATCGGTATGTTGCTGCAAGTAATCAATAACTTGTTCTTTACTTAGCTCGCTCATAGCGCTACTTGCCCGTCGAATACGTGCTCTGCGGGGCCTGTCATACGTACCGGGTGACCTTCGCCACTCCAACGTACTTGCAAGCTACCGCCTGGTAAATCTACTTGAACGGTTGTTGATAACTTATTTTGCATATGACCAATAACCATTGCTGCACACGCACCTGTGCCACAGGCTAGCGTTTCGTTAACGCCGCGCTCCCATACTCTTAATTTAATGTGTTCTTGCGATACAACCTGCATAAAGCCAATATTCGCTTTTTGCGGAAAGCGTTCATGGTTTTCAAGTAATGGCCCCAATATATCAACTTGCGCGGTGGTTACGTCGTCGACTTCTAGTACGCAATGCGGGTTACCCATAGATACCGCGCCACTAAATACAGTGTGTTCTTCGGTTCTAATAATATAAGTAAGCTCGCGCTTGCTCGCTTTTAAAGGGATTTTACTTGGTTCAAAGTTAGGATGACCCATGTTAACCGTTACTTGACCGTCTTTTTCTATGTAGAGCGTTAAGTTGCCCGACTTGGTCGACACAGTAATTTTGTGCTTGTTAGTAAGGCCTTTCATGCGTACAAAGCGGGCAAAACAGCGTGCGCCGTTACCGCATTGTTCTACTTCGGTACCATCGGCATTAAAAATTCGATAATGAAAGTCGAGATCAGGAGAATATGGCGCTTCAACCATCAGCAATTGGTCAAAGCCAATGCCAAAATGGCGATCTGCCAGTTTTTTGATTTGATCTCGCGACAAAAAAACATTTTGTGTAATGTTATCAATTACAACAAAGTCGTTGCCTAAGCCGTGCATTTTGGAAAAATTAACTAACATAGCGCTCTAATTCGGTTTTGCTCTGTGCTAATCATGCCACAGAGCAGCGTCGTAACAAAAACGTTTATGGTAAAATTTTCTCACCTTGATAAAGGCTTTCTATAGTTTCGCGTTCGCGAATAAGGTGATGATGCTCACCATCTACCATTATTTCTGCAACACGCGGGCGCGAGTTGTAGTTTGAACTCATGGTAAAGCCATATGCGCCAGCACTTCGTTGCGCGAGTAAATCGCCTTGTTTAAGCGCAAGCTCACGATCTTTTCCTAAAAAGTCGCCGGTTTCGCACACCGGGCCCACAATATCAAAGTTGTGAGTAGGTGTTTCGTCGTCGCGAACGGATACTGGAATAATTTTTTGCCACGCTTGATAAAGTGCAGGGCGAAGCATGTCGTTCATACCGGCATCTACAATGGCAAAAAACTTGTCTTGGTTTTGTTTAATAAATTCAACTTGAGTAACTAAAATACCTGCGTTAGCTGCAATAGCGCGCCCTGGTTCAAAAATCAGTTCAAGGTGTTTATAGTTAGCTAAGCGCTCGGTAACTTGCGCTGCATACTCACTTGGGTGTGGTGGTTGCTCGTTGTTATATGGCACGCCTAAACCGCCACCAATATCTAAGTGAGTTAGCTCAATGCCGTTAGTTTTTAGCTCATCAATAAGCGCCATGAGTTTATCAAGGGCTTCTAAAAATGGTCTAATTTCAGTTAATTGAGAGCCAATATGGCAATCAACGCCAATTATTTTTAAGCCAGGTAAAGCCGCCGCTTGTTGATAAACACTTACAGCCGTTTGTATATCAATACCAAATTTATTCTCTTTTAAGCCGGTAGAAATATACGGATGTGTTTTTGCATCTATGTCGGGGTTTACGCGAATAGAAATAGGCGCTTCTAGATTAAGCTCACAAGCAACTTCTGAAATTCGCTCAAGCTCAGAGGCTGATTCAACGTTAAAGCATTTAATACCTAGCTTTAATGCATACGCTATTTCGTCAGACGTTTTAGCCACGCCCGAAAAAACCACTTTAGAGGCATCGCCTCCTGCTTTAATTACACGTGCAAGTTCGCCTTTGGATACAATATCGAAACCCGATCCTAAGCGCGCTAATATATTAAGTACGGCTATATTTGAGTTTGCTTTAACGGCGTAACACACCAAACTTTTATGATTTTTAGTGGCGTTAGCAAACGCTAAGTAATGGCGCTCAAAGGTAGCACGCGAGTATACATAACACGGTGTACCGTATTGTTGCGCTATGCTTGCCACACTTACGTCTTCGGCAAATAATTGGTTGTTTTTGTAGTTAAAATAATCCATTTATTGCTCCTGACTTTGCGATGTTTTTGCTTGCTCAGCGGTAGTGGCTGGTTTAGCTGTATTTTGAGGTTGGTTTTGCTCTGTTTGTTGTTCTGGTAAATATAGCGGACCGCTCTGCCCACAGCCAGCTAAGGCGCTTAACAGTACAGTGCTTATTAATAGTTTTTTTAATTGTAAGGTATGTGTCGCTTTCATTAGATTAATATGGTTGCTGGCTTTATAATCGCAGAGTAACAGAATATCTAAAAAATGCAGCTATTCGCGGATGATTTTATTCCTGTTACACTAACCGTACACTTTTAAAGCTAAAACGTACCCAATATTAGGCGGCTCGCCTGCAAAGGAAATAACAATGACTGAACACGAATATCACCAATTAGCCGAAGCTCTTATGTTCACTATTGAAGAGCAAGTTGATGATTGCGAAGCAGATTTAGATTACGAATCGGCACAAGGTATTTTAGAAATTATTTTTCCTGATAAAAGTAAAATAGTAATCAATAAACAAGCGCCTCTTCATCAAGTATGGGTTGCGACTAAGTTTAACGGTCATCATTTTGAAATGCGTGATGGGTTATGGATTGATAACCGTTCGGGTGCAGAATTTTGGGCGTTTATAAATGAAGCATCAACTCGCCAAGCAGGTCAAGAAGTTAAGTGGCAATCAACACTATGAGTTTAGAGTTTGTAGAGTACCCAGCTCAAAGCGAGCATAAAGCAACGGTTATTTGGTTACATGGCTTAGGCGATTCTGGGGATGGTTTTGCGCCAGTGGCTCCGCAGCTTAATTTACCAAGTGAACTGGGTATACGGTTTGTTTTTCCACATGCACCAGTGCAACCGGTCACCATAAATGGTGGCATGGAAATGCGCTCTTGGTACGATATTAAATCTATAGAATTAGATAAGCGTGCCGATGAACAAGGCGTAAGAGATTCGGCTGCTAAAGTAGAAGAGCTAATCAACAAAGAAATTGCTAATGGCATACCCGCTAATAAAATTATTTTAGCTGGTTTTTCTCAAGGTGGTGTGGTGTCGCTACATTTAGCGCCGCGCTTTGAGCAAAAACTTGGGGGTGTTATGGCGCTTTCTACTTATATGTGTGTGCCGCAAAAATTTGCTGATGAAGCAAAACATACCGATTTAAATGTATTTATGGCGCATGGTAGTCAAGATAACGTAGTACCGCATAGTGCGGGAAGAAGTGCGTTTGAAGTATTAACAGCACATAACATGGATGTAAGCTGGCAAGAATACCCAATGGCTCATCAAGTTTGCGCAGAAGAATTGCAAGCTATTCGCCAATGGTTAATTGCTCGTTTAAGCTAATTTTGGAACCGCTGAGGTCAATATGAGTCAAAAAATAGTTATTAAAGCAAATGTTAAACGCGAACTACAAGAGAGTGTACCAACGGTAAGCTACGAGTGGAATTGGCGTCGTATTGTGAGTATTGCTATGTTGGTATTAATGACCTCTGCAGCAGTTGTATATGGCTTAACAACCTCAGCCAGTGCAGAGCAAGGTGAGCATCCAAATGAGCAGGAACAATTTTTAAGCTTTGGCGATAATACTCAAAACCAGACAAGCGTTGAGGTAACGAGTGCCGAACCTGAACCATCAGCAAACAACATTCTTAACGAGTCCGCAGAGATAACGCAAACGAGCATTGAACCGTTATTAGCTGCGCAGAATGAAGTTGAGCAAAGCATATCAAATAATGCACCTGATAAAGCGAATTTTGTAAATACTGATGCAGTTTTATTAGCTAGCAACGATATTGTGATTGATCAAAGTGAGAGTATTAATACAGAGTTAAACTCAAACCTTGATAATGATGTGCAGGAAGAAACCGAAGAAGCTGAAAATATAGCTGAGTATGCTGATCAGAGTGACTTACTTTTAGATCAAAAAAGCGATGATGGTGCATTGAGTGGTACTGAAGGTTTTTCGCCTACAGCACAAGTGGCAAGTGTGGCATTAGGCGCGCAAATAGACACAGATAAAATTAGCCGTGCGGTACTTACTCGTAAAGTAAGTAAGCGTGAGCCTACTAATGTGTTTGCGGCAGATATTAGGTTAAGTCAGTTTGATGAAGGGTTATCGTTTTTTAGCGAGATTAAAAACCTTCAAGGGCAGCAAGTTAAACATGTTTGGACGTTTGAAGATGAAACTATGGCTGAAATTACACTCAATGTTACTTCGCCTCGCTACAGAACCTACTCAACAAAAAATATTATGGACACACAAACAGGCCACTGGCGTGTTGATGTTGTAGATGAGCAAGGTAATTTAATTGCCCAAAAAGAATTTAGAATTTTAGCTGACTAAATACAGCTAAACGCAGTAATTAATTGGATACCCTTATGATAGAAAAAACAAAATTAGTACGCATCGCAACTCGTAAAAGTGCTTTAGCACTTTGGCAGGCCGAATTTGTAAAAGCTGAACTTGAGCGTTTTCATGCAGATGTACGCGTAGAATTAGTCCCAATGTCGACGCAAGGGGATATAATTTTAGATACGCCTTTGGCCAAAATTGGCGGTAAGGGTTTATTTGTTAAAGAGCTTGAGCAAGCCATGTTAGATGGCCGAGCTGATATTGCCGTACATTCTATGAAAGACGTACCAGTAGAGTTCCCAGAAGGATTAGAACTGCATACTATTTGTGAGCGTGAGGATCCACGAGATGCGTTTGTATCAAACAATTTTGCTAATTTAAACGCTCTACCACAGGGCGCTATTGTGGGCACTTCGAGTTTGCGCCGTCAGTGCCAAATTAAAGCACTTCGTCCTGATTTAGATATTCGTGATTTACGCGGTAATGTAAATACGCGTTTAGGTAAGTTAGATGATGGACAATACGATGCTATTATTTTAGCTGCAGCAGGGCTTATTCGTTTAGAAATGGAGTCGCGTATTGCCGACTACATTGATCCAGAAGTGTCATTACCGGCAAATGGTCAAGGCGCAGTAGGTATTGAGTGCCGTATTGATGATGAAGTAACAAAAGCATTACTTGCACCACTTGAGCATACTCAAACACGTATTCGCGTAAATGCAGAGCGTGCGATGAATCGCCATTTAGAAGGTGGTTGCCAAGTGCCTATTGGTGCTTATGCATTAGTTGATGGCGAGCAGGTACATTTGCGTGGTTTAGTGGGTGCTGTAGATGGCAGCGAAATTTTACGCGACGAAGTAACTGGCCATGTAAATGATGCAGAAAAACTAGGCATTGAGCTTGCTAAAAAATTACTAGCTCAAGGCGCAGACAAAATATTAGCTGAAGTTTATAGAGACGCATAAATGACACATATTCTGATAACTCGGCCCGAAGGAAAAGGCGCATCCCTTGCACAGCAATTAGAGCAAGCGGGTTATCAGGCGTCTTTGTTTCCGGTATTAAAAATAACGCATTTAACACCCTCTAGCACCGAGCTGAGCCCGCTGTTAAATGCGGACAAAATAATATTTATATCGCAAGATGCAGTCAGTGCGCTTGCGCAACTAAAACCAGATATAAATACAAAAGCGCAGTTTTATGCTGTAGGCCAACAAACAGCCGACACAATATATGAACAATTTGGAGTGCGTGCTGCATTGCCTAAATCTAAGCAATATGATTCAGAGGGCTTACTGGCTCTAAAATCACTTGCTCAGGTTGATGGTAGTAATATAGTTTTGGTTAAAGGACAAGGCGGTCGCCCAGATATAGCAAAAGTGCTTAAAGAGCGCGGTGCTTTTTTAAATAATTGCATAGTGTACAAACGTGAACCGATAAGTGAATTAGGTGGTAACTGGACTGACCACTGGAAAAGCAATAATGTACACGGTATAGTCATAACAAGTAATGCAGCAGTCGATGCCATTTTTACTCCCCTTGCTGCACCACAACTACAATGGTTACAACAGTGCCAATTTTATGTTGCCAGCGAGCGCATTGCCGCATATTTACAGCAACAACAAGTAAGTTTGGCTAATATACATATTGCAGCAGGAGCTAGCGATGACGCTATGTTTACCTGTATTAATCAGCAAGGTAGCAACATGAGCGAACAGTCAAAGTCAGTTACGGCAGAAAAAGCCACTCCAACAACAGCTAACACGGCCTCGGTTAAATCAGCGAAACAAGAGCCTGTAGCTGCTAAAAACACCGCAAATAAAAATAAACAAAAGGTTAGCAAAGTCGCAGTGCTTGCACTTCTTATTTCGCTAATTGTGGCCTCAGGTGTTGGATACGAGTTTTATCAAAAATTAAATGCGGGTAAGGCGCAAAACCTAGCCGTTAATGAGTTAAGCGAGCAAAATAAGTTACTCGCTCAAGAGCTGCAAGCACTTAAGTCAGCACAATCTAATTTGCAGCAAGCGCTATTTAATAGTGAGAAAAAAGTGGCCGCAACCCTAAGTGAAAGTGCAGCTCAAAATCAGCAAGAACTAAAAGCAGCTTTGCAAAAAGCGCAGCAACAAGGCTCGTCTTTAAACCCACAAGAAGTAACCAGCTTACAGCGTATGGCTGAATTTAAACTATGGGCTGAAAAAGATTACCAAGGCACTAGTGCTGTTTTAAAACGCTTAGATGCATTACTTAGCGAACACCCTGGAACAGTTGAAGTTCGCCAAGCTATTATGCAAGACATACAAACACTTGATAGCCTTAAACCTGTTGCAACAGAGGCTATTTATTTACAGCTAAACAGTGTGTTAACTAGTGTTGATGACTTAGTTTTTAACGCAGTTAATTTGCCTGAAGAAGTTACTGAAGTAGATGAAAATGTATTAAGTGAAGACATAAATGATTGGCAGCAGAATTTAAATAACAGCTGGGGTCGCTTTTTAGACAGCTTTTTAACACTTCACCACCGAGAAGGAGTAGTAGTTGCTCCATTTCTTGATGAACAAGAGCGTCACCTCGTTAATCAACGTATTAAGCTTTATATTACTCAGGCACAAGATGCGTTACTTAGTAAACAAGCTAGCATTTACTTTAGTACTTTAAGTGAAGCAAAACGCTTAGTTGATGAGTATTTTAAGAAAGACGATAACGCTACACAAAGGGTTTTAAAATCAATAGCTAATCTTGAAAAAGAATCACTTAACTTTAACCCTAAAGTAACACTTCAAAGTACACAGCAGGTTAAGGAGTGGGTGCAATGATAGGGCTAATAATACTGGTTATTGCGTTAGTACTTGTTATTGGTGTAGCTCCTTACGTTATAAATGAGAAAGGTTATGTCCTTTTCTCATTTAATAACTATACAGTTGAGGGCACTATGATTGCTTTTTGCGGTACAGTGATTGTTATTACTGCGATCGTATTTATTACATATAAATTAATTCGCTACTTATTATCGATTTATCATAATACTAAACATGGCTTTTTTGCACGTAGCCAAGAGCGTAAACAAGCAGCGATTGAACAGGCGTTGTGGAGTGCTATTAACGATGATTATGAGCATGTAGAACAGGCTCTATCGGGTAATAGCGTACCAGATAAGTTTGAAGATATTCGCTTAGCATTGCTTGCAAAAGCAGCGCTTGCTAATAATCAAGCAGATAAAGCACTTGAGCGTTTATTTGAAATAAGCCCAGAGCATCAATTAAAAGTAGCAAAGCTATGGTTGGCAAGTGGCGACAGTAGTGCGATTGAGTCACAAATGCGCGTAAGTGCTGAAGCTAAAAAAGCCACCAATCTTGAGTTGAAGCTTTACGCAGAAGTTTTAGTGCAGCAACAACACTTTAGTGCGCTAGAAGAGTTTTTACCGCGATTGCTTCGTAAAAAAGCACTTACTGATGCACAGTGGACACAGCTATTTAGTGCTTACTTTAACGCGTTAGATGCTGATCAACTAAGTGAAAAATATAAACAGCTACCTAAAAAGCTGCAAGCTCATGCACACACAGCCTATTTAATGCAAATGGCGCAAGCAGGTCAACTGGCTGTTATTGAAGGTGACCTAATTAAAATGGTTAAACACAATGAGCAGCATGCGCAACTGGCTAATATATTAAGTAAAGCGACGTCTGCTGATGCAGCTAAACTGCAAGTAAGCATTCAAGATCGTCTTAAAAAGGATGATTCAAATAACTCATTATTACTTGCATTGGCTTGCCTGGCTAACGCGCAAGGTGATTATGACTTAGCAGCTAGAATTTTTGATAAAGCACTGAATATGGAAAATAAAAAACAGTTTTCTGAACAAGCTGTTTTGAGTTATAAAAATAGTGCACAGGCAGAAAAGGCACTCGTTTTATATCAATAAATGACTACACTATAGCTACTTAGCATTTTTGTAGTTCAGGAGCACAAGCTTTGAGAAAGTTTTTAATATTAACCCTTAGTTTGGCTTGTGCTTATTTTTTTACTGGGTATTTTAGTAACTCACTTCTTGCTGTTGATGGCTATGCGGTCGCCTCTTGGCCGCCCTCAGGAATTGCTTTAGCGAGCTTTTTAATTTGGGGACGTAAGTCATTTATTGGCCTTATTATTGGTGCTTTTTGTACTAACTTAATTCACCTTGATAACGCAGTCGATATTCTTCACTTTAATGTTTTTTTACAAGCTATTTGCGTTACTTTAGCCTCTGTTTTACAGGCTTGGGTTGGCCGTCAAATTATAGTAAATGTTATAAAAGCGCCGCTGGATTTATCTTCTTTAAAACACAGTGTTCAAAGCTTAATAGTCGCAGGGCCAATATGCTGCGTTATTGCAGCAGGTGTAGGAACTAGCTTATTAGTGTTAAATAATGTGATTCCTACGCATGCTATTTTTGATAGCTTTATAGCATGGTGGATTGGTGACAGTATCGGTGTACTTATATTTACTCCACTCATGCTCGCAGCCTTTAATTACACGCAAGTACGCCACCGTATGTTGGTAATTTTACCTTCACTATTAATTTATATACTGATCAGCGTTAGTTTTTATGGCGCTGCCAGTGTTAAAAAAGAAAAAGACATTCAAAAGCAAGAAGCCAAAATACTTACTGTGCAAAATGCTATAAGCCAAAAGCTCGACGGTATTACTGCTCACTTAGGATTACTAGCGGCATATTTTGCTAGTAGTGATGACGTTAATTTTAAAGAGTTTAAACAATTTACTTCAAAGCAGTTGGACTATAGCCAAGAAATTTTAGCATTTGAATGGATACCTTATGTACCAGCAAATAAGCTCGCAGATTTTGAAACACATGAAAATACAGCCACAGGAAAACCTTTATACATAAAAGAAAAATCACTTGATGGAGGTTGGCAACCTGCAGGTACTCGTAGTAATTACTTTCCTGTAAAATATGTATATCCCTTAAAAGATAATGAAGGTGTTTTAGGGTTTGATTTAGCTTCTAGTAAAGTAAGAGGTGCAGCGCTTAGCAAAGCGAAAGAGCTTAATGAACTTGCGCTAAGTGAGCCAATTAATTTAGTCCAAAATACAGCCGAACAGGGTGTACTCTTTTTATATCCAGTTTTTGGCGAGTTGTCTACTGAAGATGATTTTCAAGGTTTTGTAGCAGCGATTGTCAGCCCTAAACGCTTATCGCAAACACTATTATTTGATCACAACAACTCAATTTCAGCCAGTTTTTTTGATACAACGATACCAGGGAAAAAGCAGCCAATTTATATGGCTGACATAAATAATTCGCAAACGCTTTTTAAAGAGTATCAATTATTAATTGGCAAGCGCATGTGGCAGGTCGAGTTATACGAACCAATAGTTAGAACGTCTTGGCTAGTTTATTGGCTTGCACAAATAGTGGGTATGTTATTTGTGTGGTTACTGATTACATTTTTGATTTCGGTTACTGGTACAAATATACAAATTCGCGAACAAGTGGCTAAGCAAACACGTACTTTACGTAAAGAAAAACAAAAAGCAGATGAAGCGAGTCATATTAAGGGACAGTTTTTAGCGAATATGAGCCACGAAGTGCGTACCCCTATTAACGGCATAAAGGGGCTGCATTATTTAGCGCTACAGCAAAACGATTGGCAACAAGCCAGAAGCTACATAGAGCAAGCAGATGGTGCATTAGGTGTTTTACTGCGGGTATTAAACGATGTACTCGACTTTTCAAAAATGGAAGCAGGCAAGCTAGACTTAATGCAAGAGCCTATTAATGTAGCGAGTTTAGCGGATGAAATGCTTAATTTACTTCAGTTTGAAGCTGACATTAAATCAATAAAGTTAAGTCTCGATTTTGATAAAACATCAAATTTGGTCATTGATACCGATCCAATCCGCTTAAAACAAGTGCTGCTGAATCTGCTCAATAATGCGGTTAAATTTACAGGGGAAGGTGAGATCACTCTGAAAATTTGGCAGTCGAAAAAAATGACTTACTTTAGTATTAACGATACGGGTATTGGTATTAGTAGCGAAGCACAAAAACAATTGTTTAAACCGTTTGCGCAAGCCGATAGCTCAACCTCACGTCAATATGGTGGTACAGGCTTAGGGTTAAGTATTTGCAGAAAGCTGGTTGAGTTAATGGGTGGTGCAATTGATTTAGTCAGTTATGAAGGTAAAGGTTCTACATTTACATTTAGTTTGCCGCTTATATCGCCTTTACCAAAGGCAGAGCAAATTCAACAGCAATACGACGAAATAGATGTAAGTACCTTATCATTCGCAAACTATAAGTTACTTTTAGTCGAAGATAACCCACTTAACCAGCATGTTGCCAGTGCCATTTTAAAAACAAAAGGGTGTATTGCCGACATTGCTAATGATGGTTTTGAAGCCATAGAAAAGCTAACCGAAAATAGCTACGACATTGTTCTTATGGATATTCAGATGCCAAAAATGGATGGACTCCAAGCAACAAAAGTAATTAGAAATGATTTAGGGTTAATTGATTTACCCATAATTGGCTTGTCGGCGAATGCCCATGACGATGACGTTAAAAAGGCATTAGCCTGTGGAATGAATAGTTATATTACCAAACCTATTGATGCAAATACGCTTTTTAAAACGCTTTGGCATTATTTATCAAATAAATAAGTTACGTTATTTTTTGCACAAAAAGCAGACATATGACCGCTTAAACTTACCGCAAACCATATAGACTTGAAAAATAACTATATCTGCGTATCATGCGCGCAAATTTAACTAAACTGGGTTGCTATTATGATCAATAGAAAATTACCTTTGCTAGATATTCACCGTCATTTAGATGGTAATGTACGTGCGCAAACCATATTAGAACTTGGTCGTCAGTTTAATATAGAGTTACCTGCAGATAACGTTGAGGCACTCATTCCTCATGTTCAAGTTATTGACCCTGAGCCAAATCTTATGGCTTTTTTGCAAAAGTTAGATTGGGGTGTCACTGTACTTGGCGACTACGATGCGTGTAGGCGCATAGCGATTGAAAACATTGAAGATGCACAAGCGCAAGGTCTTGATTACGTAGAGCTTCGATTTAGCCCCTACTACATGGCACAAAGCCAAGGTTTACACCCAGAAGGCGTTGTAGAGGCGGTTGTTGATGGTATTAAATCAGCAACAAAGGGCGCAAATATAAAAGCCAACTTGATTGGTATTTTATCGCGTACTTATGGCGTAAAAACGTGCCAAAAAGAGCTTGATGCATTACTTGCGTTTAAAAATGATTTAGTGGCTGTTGATTTAGCCGGTGACGAAATTGGTTTCCCGGGTGAGTTATTTGTAGATCACTTTAAGCAAGTCCGAAATGCTTATTTAGCATCGACTATTCATGCTGGAGAGGCACTCGGTGCTCCAAGTATTTGGCAAGCAATTAATGAGTTAGGTGCAAGTCGAATAGGGCATGGCGTTAAAGCAATTGAAGATCCAAAACTAATGGATTACTTACGTGATAACCGTATTGGTATTGAGTCGTGCTTAACAAGTAATATTCAAACTAGCACAGTGAACGACCTAGCTAAGCACCCACTTAAACAGTTTTTAGATCACGGTATTTTAGCGTGTATTAATACTGATGACCCTGCGGTTGAAGGCATTGAAATTGAGCATGAGTATGCTGTTGCAGCACCTAAAGCTGGTTTAACACAAGCCGATATGGAAAAAGCGCAGACAAACGCGTTAGAAATAGCATTTTTAAGCGATGGCGATAAAAAAGAACTTTCAGCACTCGTTAGCGCACGTTAATTTAAGAACATTAAAAATGCCGCTTTATATAAGCGGCATTTTTGTATCTATAACTTAAGGTTAGTGTGTTTGGCAACTTATGTAATTATCGTAAAGTGCTTTAAGTACATCAGCTCGGCTGATCATGCCGATTACTTTAACGCCCTCTACAACAGGGTAGTTTTTTGGTTTTCCAGGCTGCATTTGCTGTGCAAGTTCAGTAATGTTGGTATCGCCGCTAACGGTCACTACCTCTGTTTGCATAAGCTGCGAAACTTTAACCATCCCATCACAAAAATAACTGCTTTGCGTAAGTGGTTTTAATAGTTCTTGCTCTGATATAAATCCGACTAGGCATTTATCTTTATCAAATACAGGTGCGCCAAGTAGTTTAAATTTTTGTAGTTCTGCTATGGCTGTCGTCATTTCTGTATCGGGTGTTATATTTGGCAACTTGCGTTGCATAAAATCTTTTACTTTTGTATTTAGCATTTGGGTCTCTCCCGCTGATGTTCTATACAAAGTATGGTTTATAGATAGGAATTTAGGAAATTGTTTATATTGATGAGATTGATAGGTTTTAACTATTAAGTATTTATTGTTATATAAAATAAAAGCACCGATTAGGTGCCTTTATTCATAACTGAAAGTAAATTTCAATTATTTGATGAATGCGAATGCATCTGCGTACATGTTTTCGCGTATTGCACCATGAGTAATAAAGTCATCACGGACGATACCTATCATGTCAAAACGACCCGCCATGTAAATATCGTACGGTTCAAGCGATACAATATCTTGCATTACTGCTTTGTGTACATAACCAGTATGACCTTGCCAATTAGCAGAAGGGTTTTCTACCACAGGAATAAACTCAAAGTTTTTGTGGCTATCGGCCCATGTTTGCATTTCGGTGTGTGCGTATAAAGCAGACTCTTCTTTTACGCCCCAGTAAAACAATACAGGGCGGTCGCATTTAATCTCAGCTAAGTGATCAGCCATTGATTTTGCGTATGAAAAACCAGTACCGCCGGCAAGTAAAATAATTGGTCGCTCACATTGTAAGCGCAACTGTGAAATACCCAGTCCGGCTTCAATGTCTACTAACTGCCCATTATTATGTGCACTTCGTAAATGTTCCAGCGATTGCATTGCATACGAATCGGCACCTGACGCGCCAATATGCAGTTCTATTTCATCACACTGTGAAGGGCGGCTAGCTATAGAAAAAGCACGTTTGTCTTTTTCGCCTAACACCAGTTGCATGTATTGGCCAGCTTCAAAGGTCACAGGTTGTTGTGGCTTTAAAATTACTTTATGAACAAATTCTGTAAGTGGGCTGATAGCTACAACTTCAGCTTTTAATGTTTGCATTTTTTACCTTTTAGCAGCGCTTTTAACAGCAGATACGCAATCGAATGAGTCGATTCTAGCATATCCGCAGGGTTATTTTATAGCCTGTTATGTACTTACATATAAGTACTTAAAGAATATTAAGGCTTTCCCAAATATCATCTACGCGGTCTTTGGTGTCTTTGTCCATAACAATAGGCTCGCCCCATTCACGGGTGGTTTCGCCAGGCCATTTATTGGTAGCATCCATTCCCATTTTTGAACCAAGGCCAGAAACTGGCGATGCAAAATCGAGATAATCAATAGGTGTGTTCTCTATTAATGTTGTATCGCGGGCGGGGTCCATTCGGGTTGTTATAGCCCAAATAACATCTTCCCAATCACGGGCATTAATATCGTCATCGCACACAATTACAAACTTAGTATACATAAACTGACGTAAGAACGACCAAACGCCCATCATCACGCGCTTAGCATGACCAGGATATTGTTTTTTCATTGTTACAATCGCCATACGGTACGAGCACCCTTCAGGCGGAAGGTAAAAATCGACAATTTCAGGAAACTGCTTTTGTAATATCGGCACAAACACTTCATTAAGTGCTACACCTAAAATAGCAGGCTCATCAGGCGGACGACCAGTAAATGTGCTGTGATAAATAGGGTCTTTACGATGCGTTAAGTGAGTCACGGTCATAACTGGAAAGTCGTCGACTTCATTATAGTAACCAGTATGATCGCCATAAGGGCCTTCTGGCGCCATTTCACCCGGCATAATGTAACCTTCAAGTACTATTTCTGCACTGGCAGGGACTTGTAGGTCATTGGAAATAGATTTAACAACTTCGGTTCTGCTACCACGTAATAAACCAGCAAATGCATATTCGCTTAATGTGTCGGGTACTGGTGTTACAGCGCCTAGTATTGTTGCAGGGTCAGCACCTAATGCAACAGAAACCGGATAAGGTTGCCCTGGGTTTTCTTTACACCATTCTTGAAAATCAAGCGCGCCACCACGGTGTGATAACCAGCGCATAATTATTTTATTTTTGCCTAATAGCTGTTGGCGATAAATACCTAAATTTTGGCGCTTTTTATAAGGTCCTTTAGTTACGGTAAGGCCCCAAGTAATTAATGGTGCAGCGTCACCCGGCCAGCAATGCTGAATAGGTAATTTAGTTAAGTCTACATCATCACCTTCTAAAATGACTTGTTGGCAAGGCGCTTTTTTAACTTCTTTTGCTGGCATATTAAGCACTTGCTTAAAAATAGGTATAGCGCCTAAAGCTTCTTTAATGCCCTTTGGTGGATCTGGCTCTTTTAAAAAAGCGAGTAGCTTACCTACTTCACGTAGTTCACTAACATCGGTTTGGCCCATGCCCATAGCTACGCGTTTTGGTGTACCAAATAAATTGGTAAGCACCGGCATATCGTAGCCTTTTGGATTTTCGAATAATAACGCGGGACCTTTAGCACGCAATGTGCGATCAGATATTTCGGTCATTTCAAGATACGGGTCGATTTCTTGGGTAATACGTTTAAGTTCGCCTTTTTTTTCAAGCAAATCGATAAAATCACGTAAATCTTTGTATTTCATTGGAGGCCGCTATTAAGCTAAAGAGTTGAAGTATTATACCCAGTTCATGCAAGGCAAGTCATTATTTGCACTCAAAACTTAGAGTACCCTTAATACAGTTACAATATATATGAGTTAATTAGTTTTTAACTTGGCTTAATACGCTTTATTACTTTATTTAGTTCAGCATTGAATTGAATATATTATTTTTTACTCTGTAACGCATTGGTGTTTTTTTCCTGCAATTATTAGCATTGCGTTGTTACCCTTCCCCCAAAATAAAACATCTTCATTTATATATTTATTACCGGATGCACTTCTTTCGCTATTAAGTAAATAAGTATGATTATTGAAAGTAAGCTCAGCATTGCTCTGATTAATAACATTGAGATTTACAGTGCTTTTGTCACATAAGTAGGTGGTACTTATTTGCGGGTCGTTACATGCCGTTAAGCTAAGTAAACCGGCCACTATAGACAAATATACTTTCATCATTCCTCCATTTACTTTTAAGCCACTGCTTTTAGATGACTTATCTATTTTGTTTATATGAGAATAACAAAGCAAAATTAACCGTTGGTGAAAATTACGCTTTACGTTATGTTTATAGCAATATTTTTTGAGCTGGGAAGCTTTATGGCTGGCACTAACCTTTTAACCTTATTAGACGATATAACTACTTTACTTGACGACATTGCGACTATGAGTAAGGTAGCAACAAAAAAAACGGCGGGTGTACTAGGTGACGATTTAGCACTTAACGCACAGCAAGTTACAGGTGTTGCCGCTGAGCGTGAATTACCTGTTGTTTGGGCTGTTGCAAAAGGCTCATTTTTAAATAAAGCGATATTGGTACCCGCCGCTTTATTAATAAGTGTATGGCTGCCTTGGCTAATAACACCTTTGTTAATGATGGGTGGCTTGTTTTTATGTTTTGAGGGAGCTGAAAAAGTATTTGCTAAGTTTTTACCTCACCACAATGAAGCGGTAGATGAGGATGAAAAATTAGATTTAGTTGAGTACGAAAAACAAAAAATAAAAGGCGCAATAAGAACCGACTTTATTCTTTCTGCCGAAATTATAGTTATTACTTTAGGCACAGTGGCAGGCGCTACATTGCTTAACCAGGCTTTAGTGCTCTGCGTTATTGCAATAATAATGACGATTGGCGTTTATGGCTTGGTTGCCGGTATTGTAAAATTGGATGATGCAGGGCTTTATTTACTTAACCAATCAAAAATATCTGCTAATAAATTTAAAGAATTACTAGGTAAAGGTTTGCTTGCCGCCGCACCTAGGCTAATGCAGTTTTTAGCGTTTGCTGGCACAATCGCGATGTTTTTAGTGGGTGGCGGTATTTTGGTCCATGGTGTTGCGTTGCTGCATCATATACAGTTGGATGTAACAAGCTATGCTCAGTCTGTTGCTGGCGGCACTGGTGAAGTATTAGCACCCCTTGTATTTGATGGTTTGCTAGGCGTTATTGCCGGCTTAGTTGTTGTGCTTATACATGTAGGTTATACAAAGTTATTTAAAAAATAATTAATAGCTGGCGTATTTATTACGCCAGCTTTATAAAAACCGACTTTTAGTCAATTGATAACTTACCTAATCGACTTACCCGCATTCAGCTATTTCACAAAGAGACTCCAGTTCAAATTGTGCTTTAGTATTTTTTTGCTCAATAGCCTTTTTATACCAATAAATTGCTTGTTGATGATTTTGCTCAGCGCCTTCACCATCACGATACATCTGCGCTAAATTTAATTGCCCCCACTGAGAACCCGCTTCGGCAGCTAATTTAAAGCTATCAAATGCTTCAACAAATAATCCATCTTTAAAATAAATAATGCCCTGTTGATTGTTTTTATCGAGCTTTAAGCCTTTATATAGTGGCTTAGGTTTAGGGGGAAACATCACAAATCCGCCATAAAGGCTGTTGGCATAAGGGCGCAGTACGTCGTAAATAACGTCGTCTTTATATAAGCGTTTTATTTCATTGCGGGGGAGAGTAATTGTTTTAGTTGAAAAATAGTCATTTTGTACTAATTGGCTAGTACGCATTGCCAGCGTAATACTGTTATTTCGTTTATAGCTGTAGTTACTTACTTGAAAGGTAGTAAATTGCGCGTCAAAACTTATTACTTGAGCAATTTTTAGGTTTGTAAGAGTCCAAGGTTCATGGGTAAATTTATCAGCTTGTACTAAATAGGTATCGTATAGTTTTGGTGCGCTTAAGTAATTTCGCTTTTGAGCTTCAGTATCAAGATGCTGTTGATAAAAGAAGGTGACTATCCATAGCAATAAAAAGGTGCCAATAAAGTACTTAGGGAAGCTAAGTTTTTCGGCTAATGGCAGTTGCTTAATTTTTACAGGTTCGCTTTTTCCGCATTGATAGCACTCGCGTTTGTAATTTAATTTTAAGACGAGTATAGGCAAAATACTAAATCGTAAATAGCGGCTTTTATTTACTAAATGGTAGGCGTCACTTTGGCAGTGTGGGCAGCGTATTGTTTGTGCAAAATGTGGAAATGATTCACTAGTATTGAAAAGTAACATAAAGCACGCTCCTTGTTTGATTACCTAAAGGTAAAACAAGGAGCGCATTAATCAAAGCTGCAAACTGTAAGTAAGTATGTCTGTTATTACTTATTTTGAGCTTTAGGCTTGATTGTTGTTTTAGCATCGGCAGCCATTAAAGCAAATACGGCGTATGCTGCAGTATTTTGACGAAGCTTAGCGGGTGTTACTTTATCAAGGGTATCGTCGGCTGTATGGTGGTAATCAAAATAATCAGTTCCATCTTGAGCAAGTTCAAAAATAGGTGCTGACGTTGCATTTTTAAGTGGAATTAGATCCGGGCCACCATTCGCTTGGTTTTTACCAATGTATTCAACATTTAATGGTGCAAGCTCTTTTGCTATAGCGCGAACCACAGGAAGTGACTCTGCGCTTACGTTCGATTCAAAAGCATATACAACATCGGCGCCAAAATCAGACTCAGCGGCTGCAACAATATTGTTTAGCTCATTTTTATGCTGTGCAAAGTACGCTTTTGCTCCCCAAAGGCCTAGCTCTTCGGCTGCAAAAAGTACCACACGAATACTGCGCTTAGGACGTTTTACATCGCTAATATGCTTAGCGGCTGCCATTGTTAGTGCAACACCTGCGCCGTCATCTAATGCGCCAGTTCCTAAATCCCAAGAATCTAAATGTCCGCCAATTAATACGTATTGCTCAGGATTTTCGGTACCGTTAAATTGACCAATAACGTTGTAGCCAGTACCTTCGCCAAGGCTTTCGGTTTGCACATTAATATTTACCGATACGTCTTTATTTAAAGCGACTAAGCGTGCGATTTGATCGGCATCTGGGTTAGCAATTGTTACGTTAGGTATTTTTTTAACACCTTCTTTATAATAACTACCACCAGTGTGCGCAAAACGATGATGACCGGTACTAACCGAACGCATCATGTAGGCAACAGCGCCTTTTTTTGACGCTTCTATAGCGCCAGTTCCGCGTGCTTTTACAGCCGGTCCGTAACCATTGCCGTCTATATCGCGGTTCATACGGTAATTAATATATGCAATTTTACCTTTTAAGCTGTTATCTGGTGCAGCAATTAGCTCATCAAGTGTTTCAAACAAGACTACTGGTGCTGTGATCCCATCTTTTGGCGTGCTTATGCTGTTACCCAGCGCCGTTAAGTGCAGTGGTTGCTCGCTTGGAGTCAGTATTTTTCCGCTTTCGCTATAACGGCGCCATTCAGGAAACGTTGCCTCTTCAAGCCATACTTTATCAAAGCCCAGTTCATTAAATTTGGCTTGAGCCCATGCCACGGCTTTTTTATCGTTTTCGGTTCCAGGAAGTCGTGGGCCAACTTCAGTTGTTAATGACTCTAGTAATTTATAGCTTAAATCACTATTTAGAGCAGAGGTGCGTACTTCGTCTACTTGTTGTAATTGTTTTTGGGTGAATTCGGCATTGTTAGCGTTTGCAGTCATACTGCTAGTAAGGAGTAGTGCGGTAATGATTTTTTTCATTTGGGTAAGCCTTTTTAATAATTAACACTATTAAAGCATGTAATAAACGCTATAAAAAATAGATGAGATGAATAGCCTTTGTAATAGTTTTATGCTGCTAGGTATAAACGTTTAGATATAAAAAAGCCCGCGTAAATTTACGCGGGCTATATTTTAAAGCTGTTATTGTAAGCGTTTAATCAAAAGCTAAATTGCGCAGCCAAACGAAGATTTGTGCCCTCGCCAACAGTTACGTTACCGTTACCGCCGCCACCTAAGTAATCAGTATCAAATAAGTTTTCAACGTTAAGGCGTAGGTTAATATCGGTATTACTTAAGTTAAACTTATAAGTGGCGCCTACATCAACACGAGTGTACGCATCTTTAGTAATTGTATTGTCGCTGTCGGCAAAGCGCTCGCCTTCATAAAAAGCACCAGCGTTAAAAGCAATCGCATCATTTAGCTCATAACGAGTCCACAGAGATGCTGACCATTTAGGGGCATCAACAGGACGTTTGCCTTGCAGATCCTCATTCGCTCTTTCATAGTTAGCATCTAAATACATTGCAGATGCCATTACAAATAAACGATCTGTTGCAGCGCCTTGTGCTGCAATTTCAAAGCCTTTGTGGCGTTGTTCACCAACCTGATTTGTCTCGGTTGTAACCGAGCCAATAGGAGTCTCAAGCTGTTCGCTAACAAGAGTACCTTCTTTACTAATATCAAAAATAGCACTCGTAAGCATTAGGCGGTCATCAAATAGCTGCCATTTAATGCCAATTTCTTTTTGCTCAGATGTAATAGCATCTATTTCCATACCGAAGTTGATATCTTTATCATTAGTGATGGTTTCATTTTGTGGCTCAAAACCTTCTGTATAACTGGCATAGATAGTGGCAGATGCATTTGGATGATAAAGTACGCCGAATTTAGGTAAGAAAGATTCGTTATTTTGGCCTTCTCGTGTTTGCTTATCAAAGCGAGCACCAACAGACACCTGCCATTGTTCAGAGAAAGTAATTAAGTCTTGCGCATATACACCATAGTAGTCGTATTCAGTTTCGCTTTTAGTCAGATCGCTCTTATAGCTGACATTTGGGCGAGTGGGTTCATTATCTCCAGCTGTGAAATCAAAAGAATCAGCATTCGTTTTTAATTGGCCGTAATAATAATCAAGCGAGTTAGCACCAATTAAAAATTGATGTTGTATGCCAGCCGTTTCAAACTCACCAATAAAATCAATAAATGCAGTTTTAAATTGCCAATCATCAAAGCGATCGTATGGGTTCGAGGTGTATGTATTAGTTTGTGTGATGTAAGAATTTCGACTAGGAGATGACTCAAAACGTTGACGTTCAAACGTTTGCTCGTTGTAACCAAGTTTTACTTGCCAGTTATCGGTTAAAAATACTTCTAAGTCTACACCTACGTTTTCTACGGTTATGTCGGTAAATGCCCACGACATATCACGAATAGTTTTGTCATCGCCAATAACATTCGCATTATCATCAATCCATGCACCCGTATCTAGGCCTGCTTTGTCGTCAGTGCGGTCATAATGTACACGTACCAATGCGTTGTCGCTAATATCGTAATCTACAACTAAAGCACCTAAAAAGCGGTCACGCTCGCGGTTTTCACCGTTTTGGTATTCACGCCAGTACTCAACATCTTGTTTAACTAAAATACCACGAGCACGTAAATCTTCAGATTCAGTCAAGGCACCTGCAGCATCAACCATAAAGCGAGTTGAACCATGCTGATCTACATCGGCACTGGCATTAAATAGTGTTTGTGCTGTAGGTTTTTTAGTAACCATGTTAACCAAGCCACCAGGGCCTGATTGACCATATAAAATACTTGATGGGCCTTTAATTACTTCAACTTGTTGTAAAATTTCGATAGGTTGTTGGTAGTGCGACCAATGCTGGTGTCCGTCACGTAAATAACCAGTTGATGAGCTCAGCTCAAAGCCGCGTAAGTTAAATACTTCACGATTTCGTTGCTGTGAGCCTGCCGTTAAGCTGGCATCATTTGTTAGTACTTCGCCAAGGGTAGTGGCAAGTTGCTCACTAATAATAGTGTCAGTTATTACGGTCACAGATTGCGCGGTTTCAAGTAATGAAGCTGACGTTCTCAGTGCGCCATTGGCGTTATCTACTTTGTAATCGTTAAAGTAGCTACCTTTTACTTCTATACGTTCAAGGTCGGTAGAGTTTGCATATGCGTTTGTTGTAATGCTTGCCAATAGTGCTATGTAAAGAGAATTCAGTTTCATTGATTGCTTCCAGCGCAGTTATGTAAAAAACAATCGAGATCCTAATGCAAATCACTATCATTTTCAACACCTTTCATTAACATGCTTTATAATGTGTTTGTTAATGGTTGCCAATTGCGAATTCTGCTATTATTAGCAGCATATTTAGTGGGGCTTTCTCCCATGTTATTTTTATTGCTATGGAACTTACTGTGACTTCAACTGCTTTTTCATCTTTGGCTTTACCAGCTGGACTCGTTGATAATTTATCAACACTTGGCTATGCCCACATGACACCTGTACAAGCGCAAAGTTTACCGCCTGTACTTGCTGGTAAAGACATCATTGCTCAGGCAAAAACCGGTTCAGGTAAAACTGCTGCGTTTAGTTTGGGCGTACTCGCTAAATTAAACGTAAAACGCTTTCGTATTCAGTCGTTAGTTTTATGCCCAACCCGAGAGCTTGCTGAGCAGGTTGCGGTTGAAATGCGCAAATTAGCGCGCGGTATCCACAATATTAAAATATTAACGTTATGTGGCGGTGTATCAATTGGTCCTCAAATTGGCTCACTTGAACATGGCGCACATATTATTGTTGGCACGCCCGGGCGTGTTGATGACCATATTCGTAAAGGTACTTTACGTTTAGATGACGTTGAAACATTAGTGCTTGATGAAGCCGATCAAATGCTTGATATGGGTTTTCAAGACACACTTGATGCAATTATTGAGCGTATTCCACAGAATCGTCAAACATTGTTATTTAGTGCAACATTCCCAAGAGCGATTGAAGCAATTGCCAAGCGTGTACTTAAAAATCCAGAAATGGTTAAAGTAGAAGAAGAGCAAGCCAAAAGCACAATTAAGCAATACTTCTACAAAATGGATAACAATAAGCAGCGCTACCCAACGCTTAAATTATTACTACTTAAGTTTACGCCACAAAGCTGTGTTGTATTTTGTAATACTAAAGTAGAAACACAACAAGTGTGTGACGATTTAGCTGATGAAGGCTTTAGTGCCGTTTCGCTACATGGTGATTTAGAACAACGTGATCGTGAGCGTACGCTAATCCATTTTTCAAATAAAAGTGCTTCAATACTTGTTGCAACCGATGTTGCAGCACGTGGTTTAGATATTGATGACATGGATATGGTTATTAACTACCATTTAGCGCATGACACGCAAACACATGTGCATCGTGTTGGCCGAACTGGACGTGCTGGTAAAAAGGGCATTGCATGTTCTATTTACGGTGAAGCAGAAGCATTTAAAATTGCTCAAATAGGGGAGCATTACGAGCGCGATATTACGCCAGAGCAAATGCCGTCGTTTAATTTATTAGATAAACCGCCGTACCGCCCTGAAATGGTTACTTTGATGATTGATTCAGGTAAAAAACAAAAAGTGCGCGCTGGTGATATTTTAGGTGCTTTAACGGGTAAAGATGGGGTTGCAGGTCGTCAGGTAGGTAAAATTAATGTACTTGATAACGTAGCGTTTGTTGCTGTTGAGCGTAACTCATTAAAACCTGCGCTCCGTAAATTAACCGAAGGTAATATTAAAGGGCGTAAGATACGCGCACGTCGTCTTACTCGTTAATTTAAAAGGCTAAATTAACAAATTAGCGAGCAGCTACCTTTAGCTGCTCGTATTGTAATTTTATTTTATTAAACTTCACTTCACATCCATTTGGTTTATCTGGGTGCATTTTTAATGCTAACTGTCGCCAGCGTTTTTGAAGGTTTTTAAGCGTAAAATTTTCAGGTAACTTCCATTCTAAAGCCAACGCTTTAAATTCACTTTCGTTTAAAGTCTGTTGTGGTGACGTCGTTTTAAATTGACGCCAAAAGCTATTTAAAAGCGTATCAATCTGCTCTTCACTGGTATCGTAATTATGCCAATCTAAATAATAATCTCGCAAATTTTCACTTGTTGTTACTAAACTATTAGCTCCTTTTTCTAAAAGCTCGATATGCAGAGTTGAAATGAGTAAACTCTGAGGACGCAATTGTGCCTGAAGTTGGTACAATGCATTCATAATTAAAAAGTTACGTTTAAATAAATCACGTTCAGGGCTTTTATCGAGAGTTGTAATTGCGCTGCGGTTTGTCAGTTCTGCTGCTAAAGTATGAACTTGCCAAACCTGCTTTGTTAATATTAGCTCAAAAATCTCATCAATCAGTGGGTTAAGCATTGTTTAGGCCCTAGTAGTTGGTGTATCTTCAATAAAGATTACACTGATATAAGTAACGGTTTGAAGGATTAAAATTATGCTGGGCAAGTTTAAATGCCTCTTATTTACTATATGCTGTGTATTAATAGCTCCTAGCTATGCCCAAGATACTGATTCGCTATTTGAGCAATTCAAAAACGAAGTGCAGTGGGAGCCTAAATTACAATTAGCAAACACGCTACTCACTAATAAAAACATCTCTAAAAAAGAGCGTGTCGCTGTTTATTCAGCATTGGGTAATAGTGCGTTATCGGCTGATAATTTTAAAGAATCTTTACACTATTTTAAATTACTAGAACAACATACCTCAGATACTTTCTTTCCTGATGAGCACTTCCGTGCAATAAAAATGCAAGGTGTGGCACTTTTTTATCAAGGCTTATTTCAAAAGGCTATTACTGAATATACCCGCACCCTAGTATTAGCTGAAAAAAATGAACAATTACTTGAACAAGCAAATTTACTAAATAATATTGGCTTGGCTTATTTTAATATGAATAAGCTAGGCGATACCCTAGAGTTTTATTTAAAAGCAAAAGCTATTTACGAAGCGCACGGTAGTGAGCAAGATCAAACCGATATATTGCTTAATATAGCAGGTGTTTATATACGTTTATCACGCTACGATAGTGCGTTTAGCCTTTATCAAGATGTGCTTAAGGTTTATAAGCGATTAGATGATAAAAGCGGTATTGCGCAGGTATATAATAATATGGGTGTTGCTCATATGGAGAGTAACCAATTTGATTTAGCACTACATTATTATCAGTTAGCGCTGCGTTATTATATTTCAGCCAATGATTATAATAAGTTATCTACACAATATACTAATTTGGCAAATACTAATTTAGTATTGAAAAAAGTTGATGAGGCATACGAGCAAGCTAAATTAGGTGAGCACTATGCGCTTAAAATAGATAACCATAATTTAGAGCTCAATGCGCTACACGCGCTAGCTAAAATTCAGTTTGTTAAGGGAGATTTAGAAGAGGCTCAAATAAATTTAGATAGAGCTATTTTACTTGCTCATGAATATGGCAGTGAGCGAATAATTAGGGAGAGCTTAGGCGCTAAAGCACTTCTTGAGGCTAGTAAAGGTGATTATTCAAGCGCTATGGCTCTGCAGCAAAAGTATATTAGTGAGCAACGAAAACTTAGAAGTACGGCAATTATCAATGCATTAGCAGTTCTTCAAAACCAATTTAAAGCAACGCAATTAAACCAAGAAATAGAAAAACTTAAACAAGATCGCCGTGTGCAAAAGCTAAAAATGTCGCAGCGTTCCCAGCTTACTCTATTCTCTTTTTTACTGTTACTTTTAGTTGTTGTAACAGGTATTGCGCTTTATCGTCGTGGTGCAGAAAAACGTGCAAAGCAGCTGTTAACAGAACAAGTTACGCAGCGCACAGCCGAGTTACAGGCGATTGCACAAGAGCTCAGAGAAGCCAACGATGTTAAAAGTCAGTTTTTAGCTAATATTAGCCACGAAATTCGCACCCCTCTCACAGCTATATTAGGGCAAACAGATGCTTTAATTAATGGGTTATATGAGCCAGAATCACTTAAAGATGAGTTAAGAGTAATTCAGCGCCATAGCGATCATTTAAAAAGCTTAATAAACGACGTACTCGATTTAAGTAAAATTGAAGCCAATAGATTAGAGTTAAATATTTCATGCTTTGATATTGTAGAGCTTGTAAATGATGTGCACGCAATGTTTATCACCCAAGCAAAAGCAAAAAATCTACACCTTATTTTAGACAATCAAGTGGGTAATGAATTTTACACTAAGCTCGACTTGATTCGCGTAAAGCAGATTCTGATAAATTTATGTGCAAATGCTATTAAGTTCACTCATTCTGGGCAGGTTATCATTGCTTTAAATAAGAGTGAGCAGGGGCTAGTTATTATTGTAAAAGATACCGGTATAGGTATGAGCTCTAAACAGTTAAAGCTTATTTTTGAATGTTTCAGTCAAGCAGATAACAGTATTAGCCGCCGTTTTGGTGGTACGGGCTTAGGCCTTAGCTTATCGCAACAATTGGCCTCTATGATGGGCGGTTATATAAGCGTACAAAGCGAATATAAAAAAGGCAGTCAATTCTCGTTTTTCTTACCCTGTGCAGAAGTAAATAAATCGCAAAGCATGATTGAAAATCAAAGTGCTCCTAAGGCAAATAAGCAATTGGCTGGTCGGGTTGTACTTGCAGAGGATCATCCTGACAATCGTAGGTTAATAAGCCGCTACTTACGCTCAATGGGGCTGGAGGTTATTGCTGTAGAGAATGGTGAGCAAGCGGTAGAGAAGTGCTTACAAGAGTATCCGGATTTAGTTTTACTCGATATTCAAATGCCCGTGATGGATGGGCGTTCTGCTTTTACACTATTAAAGAAATGTGGTTTTGAACGGCCTATTTTTGCTTTAACCGCAAATGCTATGAGCCATGAAGTAGATAGTTATTTAGAGCTTGGATTTACTGGTTACTTAGGTAAACCGATCGACAAAGAGTCATTTTATAAAGCGCTTTCTAATCATCTCACTAGCGCAGAAAATCAGCCAATTACAAAACATACTGAAATTGATATAAGCGATTTGGTGATTAGCTTTAAGCAAAGCTTTGCTTTAGAGAGTGAAACAATTACTCAGCACTTTATAAGCGAGGATTTAGATGCGCTACAAAAAGATAGTCACCGCATATTAGGAGCAGCGCAAATGTTTGGCTTAGATGAAATTGCGCAATCAGCAAAAAGTTTAGATAGAGCACTTATACGTAGAACCCAAAAGAGTAGTAGGGATGACTTTAAAACGTTAGTTACTTCGCTGCAGAGCGTACTAAAAAAGTATAATGNACTTCGCTGCAGAGCGTACTAAAAAAGTATAATGATACCAATTCCAATAAATAGCTGATCTATTTTACTTGCTAAAACAACCCATTTCTTTGTTGTAAATTTCGCAAAGGGAACAACCATTTACATCAATTTACGCCTAGAACTGAATTATTTTTTCGGCGTAAAATTTAGATCACATACTTAATGGAATTGGTATGAAAGCTAAACTGTATTTAATCCAGACACAAAAAAAGCGCCTAAGGCGCTTTTTTTATTCAATTAAAACGCGTTTATTGGCGTCTCATCGAATCAAAAAATTCGTTATTGGTTTTGCTCATCGATAGTTTATCGATTAAGAATTCCATAGCATCAATTTCTGACATGTCATGAACAATTTTACGTAAAATCCAAAGCTTTTGAAGCTCATCTGGTTTTGTTAGTAATTCTTCACGACGAGTACCTGAGCGGTTAAAGTCGATAGCTGGGAATACACGTCTTTCCGCAATTTTACGGTTAAGGTGTAATTCCATATTACCAGTACCTTTAAACTCTTCGTAGATAACTTCATCCATTTTAGAGCCCGTATCGATAAGCGCTGTAGCTATGATTGTTAAGCTACCACCTTCCTCAACATTACGTGCAGCACCAAAGAAGCGCTTAGGTTTGTGTAATGCATTAGCGTCTACACCACCAGTAAGTACTTTACCTGATGAAGGAATAACGGTGTTATAAGCACGTGCTAAACGAGTGATTGAATCCAATAAGATAACAACATCTTTTTTGTGTTCAACTAAGCGTTTTGCTTTTTCAATAACCATTTCGGCAACTTGTACGTGGCGAGAAGCTGGTTCATCGAACGTTGATGCAATAACCTCACCTTTAACTAGGCGCTGCATCTCTGTTACTTCTTCCGGACGCTCATCAATCAGTAATACCATTAATGTTGCATCTGGATGGTTATGCGTAATTGATTGCGCAATATTTTGAAGTAGCATTGTTTTACCCGCTTTTGGCGGCGCTACTAACAAACCACGTTGGCCGCGGCCAATAGGAGATGCTAAATCAAGTACACGGGCTGTAATATCTTCTTTACTGCCGTTACCACGTTCCATGCGAAAACGTTCGTTAGCGTGTAACGGCGTCAAGTTTTCGAAAAGAATTTTAGTACGAGAGTTTTCAGGTTTATCAAAGTTAACTTCATTTACTTTAAGTAAAGCAAAGTAACGTTCGCCATCTTTCGGTGGACGAATAAGTCCTGAAATTGAATCGCCAGTACGCATGCTGAAACGGCGAATTTGGCTAGGTGAAACATAAATGTCATCTGGGCCAGCTAAGTAAGAGGCTTCCGATGATCTTAAAAAGCCGAAACCATCTTGTAAAATCTCTAATACACCGCCGCCGAAGATATTTTCTCCGCCTTTGGCATGGGATTTAAGAATGGCAAAAATGATATCTTGCTTTCTTAAGCGGGCTACGTTTTCGAGCCCCATGGACTCAGCTAAGTCTACAAGTTCTTTAATGGACTTGTCTTTTAATTCGCGTAAATGCATATTGGTGGGTTCTTTATTACAGTTGTCATACTCAAAATCGCTTTGATCGTTGAGTGAGGTTTGTTGAATATAACTAAGGATTAGTTGGCTTTATAAACTAGCAGTTCACTGGCAAAGCGTCCAGTCTTTATACAAAATAAATTTAAAAAAAGGGCAAAAAGCCCTTTTTTATTGTTCTAGCTTACAGTTAGATGTTGTTTTCTAAAAACTCGATAAGTTGAGTTTTTGAAAGAGCACCTACTTTCGTTGCAGCTACTTGGCCATCTTTGAAAAGAAGTAAAGTAGGGATACCACGAATACCAAATTTTGGCGGTGTGCCAGCATTTTGGTCAATGTTTAATTTAGCAACAGTCACACGGCTGTCGTATTCATCAGCAACTTCGTGAAGAATAGGGGCGATCATTTTACAAGGTCCACACCATTCAGCCCAGAAATCTACTAGTACTGGTTTGTCTGATTGTAATACGTCAGCTTCAAAGCTATCGTCAGTAATTTGGATTATTTTCTCGCTCATTGCGCTCTCCGATTTAGTTAGGCGAAATATTTAGTGCGTATTTAAACACTCTTGTTTCTTATTGCAAGTTTAAACGTTATGCTTAAACGCTATGACTAAGACACATTTAACCGATAAAAAGTTTTCAGACTTTGCTATCGCACCGGAAGTGGTTGCCGGTTTAACCGAGAATGGGTTTGAATATTGCACACCTATTCAAGCAAAATGCCTACCTTTTATTTGTGATGGACGCGATATCGCGGGCCAAGCTCAAACTGGTACAGGCAAAACGTTGGCGTTTTTAACTGCCACGTGCCATCGGTTATTACAATCTAGCAAAGCACCTAGTAAACATCCAAGAGCCCTGATCATGGCCCCTACTCGGGAGCTTGCGATTCAGATACACAAAGATGCTAAAATTTTAGCGCCGCACTGTAATCTTAACTTAGGTTTAGTATATGGTGGCGAAGATTACGAAAAACAACGTGCACAACTAGAAAAAGGCGTTGATATTTTAATTGGTACTACAGGTCGCCTAATAGATCTGTATAAGCAAGGCTGTTACACCCTTAATGAAATTGAGGTAGTCGTGCTTGACGAAGCTGATCGTATGTTCGATTTAGGTTTCATCAAAGATATTCGCTATATGTTCGATCGTATGCCAGATACATCAAAGCGTTTAAACTTATTATTTTCTGCCACATTATCGTATCGCGTACAAGAGTTAGCGTTTGAACACATGACAAACCCAGAGCATGTTCAAATTGAACCTGACGTTAAAACGGGTAAACGTATTCAAGAAGAGCTATTTCATCCTTCGCAAGAAGATAAAATTAAGCTGTTGTTAACCTTAATTGAAGAAGAATGGCCAGAGAAAGCAATCGTGTTTGCAAATACCAAGCACAGTTGTGAAACAGTTTATGCTTGGCTTAAGTCAGACGGTCATCGTGTTGGTATGCTTACTGGTGATGTTAACCAGAAAAAACGCCAAACTATATTAGCGCAGTTTAGCAAAGGCGACTTAGACTTTTTAGTTGCAACCGATGTTGCAGCACGTGGTCTTCACATCCCTGAAGTAAGTCATGTATTTAACTTTGACCTACCTGACGATTGCGAAGATTATGTTCACCGTATTGGTCGTACTGGCCGTGCTGGTGCATCAGGCCACGCAATTAGTTTTGCATGTGAGCAATATGCATATAACCTGCATGAAATTGAAGAATATATAGAGCACAGCATTCCTTTATCGCATTATGATAAAACAGCATTGCTAGATGATTTAACTCAGCCTATTATTCAAAGAAAGCGCAACTATTCAAATGGTCCACGTAATCGCAGTAATAACAGCGGACGTCGCCCAAATAATAGTTACCAAAAAGGACGGTCGTAAGCGACCGTTTGTATAAGTAGTAGTAACTAGAGGTTTTTGAACGGTGGGGCAACTTAAACCGCAAAAAAATGTATACGCAGTTATTGATTTAGGCTCAAATAGCTTTCATATGCTTATAGCCAAATCAATTGCTGGCGGTCTACAAACAATTGGACGTGTTAAACGCAAAGTCCGATTAGCCGCAGGGCTCGATAAAGATAACGTATTGAGCACTGAAGCAATGCAGCGAGGCTGGGAATGCCTTGCCCTTTTTGCTGAGCGTCTACAAGATATCCCAGATAAAAACATCACCATAGTAGCAACCGCTACCTTACGATTGGCAACTAACGCCGAAGTATTCAAAAATCATGCAGAAAAGATTCTTGGCCATAACATTAATGTTATTAGCGGAGAATTAGAAGCGCGCACAATTTATAAAGGTGTTGCTCATACTTCATCTTGTACTGGCAAACAGCTTGTTATTGACATTGGTGGTGCAAGTACCGAAGTTGTAATTGGTAAAGCATTTGATGCCTTACATTACAAAAGCCTCAATATGGGGTGTGTTACCTATCTTGAGCGCTACTTTAAAGATTGCCAATTAAGTCAGCGTAACTTTAACGCAGCCATAAAGGCAGCGCGCCTAGTTATTGATGAAATTTCTCCTGAATATAAAACTGCTGGGTGGCAAATTGCATCAGGCGCTTCTGGTACAGTACAAGCAATTCAAGAAATTATGGTCGCTCAAAATCTTGACGACTTACTCACACTTGAAAAGCTAAACACTATAAAAGAGCAAGCAATTGCATTTAGCACTATTGCAGCGCTAGACCTTCCTGGATTAAGTGAAGACCGTCGATTGGTATTTGTATCAGGACTCGCAATCTTAATTGCACTATTTGAATCTCTTGAAATAGAAAAAATGGGATTGGCGGGTGGAGCACTGCGTGAAGGTGTTTTGTATAGCATGGTTCCGGAGTTTCATAATAATGACATTCGTAAACGCACGGTTGATGGGTTTATGAGTCGTTATCACGTTGATCAAAAACAAGCGTGTCGAGTTTCGAGCTTGGCTATGCAGTTAGCGGTAAATATTGATAAAGATTGGCCAATTGAAAGTTTAAATGGGTTACCACTATTAAAAGCGGTAGCGCAGCTTCATGAGGTTGGATTACTAATAGAATATAAGCAGTACCATAAACACACCGCATATATTTTGGAAAATACCGATATGCCTGGTTTTTCACAGTCAGAGCACAAATTAATAGTAGCGGTAGCAGATGCGCATCGTTCAGATTTTCCAAAAGGCTGTTTTAATTCACTCGGCGTAAATAGTTTATTAGCGCAATATATAGTGAGATTACTACGAATAGCAGTCATCTTATCAATGCGCAGGCAAGATGATGTACTGCCTAAGTTTGAGTTAACTGCTAAAAATGAAGTGTTAGACCTTAAGTTTGAAAGTAACTGGTTAAAAGATCATCCATTAATGGCCAGCGAGCTACAACAAGAGTCTAAACAGCAAGGTAAACTTGGGTGGAAGCTCATAGTAAACTAATTAAAAAGGCCCATTAGGGCCTTTTTAGTGTTTAAAGTAACCATTTCGATGTAAATATGTGCGAACAGTACTTTATTTCAAGTTTTCTTCAAAAAAGGGTTGATCTGTTTTCGGATCTCCCTATAATGCGACCCCACTGAGACGGGAAACGCCAACGCATAGCGAGGCACGCACTACCTCAGAGAGTTAAATAAAACTTCGGTTTTGAATCTTCTAAAAAGAAAGTTTAAAACTAAGTGTTGACTCGAAAAATAAAGGGTGTATTATTCGCATCCCTTGAGACGCTAAAGCGAATCAAAACGTTCTTTAACAATATAAAGCAATCATCTGTGTGGGCA
>NZ_JADYXB010000025.1:0-58492 GCF_015864485.1 Pseudoalteromonas sp. SWN166 | reverse complement strand
AATTTTATTGCTGCAGAATACGTTGCGCGTTTTAATTTCGTCATTTTTTCACCCAAATTTGTATGCTTATTAGCATAACATTTCTTTCTTAATGGGTGGCCAAAATTACTGTACCACTACATATTGTAGTGGTCAATAAACAGCAATGAGATTTGTAGAACAATTAATTCATGAAAACCTACAATAGTAACCTTTACTTCAGATACGATATCTTATCATTAATTGTCTATATACTGAGTGATTTAGTTATCTTGGTTAACGAGTTTTAAGCGTTGCATCAATTTTGAATCATATGCTTCAATGAGCTTTCTACACTTTGTATTACTATTGAAGTTAAGTAGGGATTTATAATTTATACTTAGCCCCACAAAGAGGAATAGCTCTGGTAACATGTCAATGCTCTGGGACAATGTTAGACGACAGAATGGGACTACTGATAGTGTTCGTTTATATTTAGTATTAAATTGTTTTTGAAAAGCAGGCAGTAGATCTTCAACTAAAGAGTTATTGTTTTCACAAAGAATAATTGCTAAAGACATTGCATCTTCTATTATCTGAAGTGGATTTGCCGCTATTTTAGGGTGTGCCCTATTAAATAGCTTAAACACTTTGAACATCATCCTTTCTCCGTCAGTAAGGTTTTCAAGGTATTCGATAAAAAATTCATTTATACAGATTTCATTTTCATCTTGTATGTTAAGAGCTATAGTCGTAATCTCAGAATCAAATTGGTTATGTTTCATTGTTGAAGATATGAGCCAATGTAAAACGATTTTATGTACTAATGCGGCAGCTAAGAATTTCCCAAGGTGAACTTTACAAATAGCTGATTCTACTTTTTTATAAAAGCTAAGTGCTTTCTGAAATTCACTTTTTTCTGTGAAATGAAACATTTTGTAATAGTCCAATAGAGTCTTAGTTAATAAGCTCTCTTCGTATTCATAATAACGCCTAAAGTTACAGTAATTCACTAGCTCTTTATAGAGTAAATAGGAATCAGGCCAAAGGTCATCACTGCCACTTTTTAAAAGATTGTAATGAATAGCTGGGGAAGTAGGTGAAATATGTTTTACAAGGTGCGGCTCTAAATGCGAAATAAGTTTAGCGCCTTTCTCTGTTTGCCATTCATTATAAAAGTTGTCCCCGCGAAGTAATTTTGTACATATATCCTTGTGTAATATAAGCAATTTACTGTCGGTGTACTTCAGGTTATCAAAATTCACAAGATATTCAGCTATGAGCTTTAGATGACTGAGTAAACCATCATCTTCAAGGCGCCTGATAACCATAGCTGCAATATATGCTGATTTCACTTTCTGTAAGTTCATCTGAATATCTATGTTTTTGTCATTTAATTTTTTTAAATCTGCTTCGAGAATCAATATATCATTTTTTATTGTAGTGATACTGCGAATGCTAGTACCTCGAATATCATTGATGCGCGCCGTAAAATTTGGAGTGAGAAATTCGATTTGAGATTTAATAATATTTTTAGCCCATCTGTTTTTCTCAGTAGGCTCTGAAGGCCAATAATTTGGAGCTTTATTCTTTGATATTAGAAATTTACCTAAAAAGTGGATTGCATTACCTTCATACTCGCAGTCTAAATATTTATGTAATAGTGCTGCAATCATAGGAGCATAGAGATACCGCCAAAAAATATTATTTCCTTTATTTTGATTTACACTAGTTTCGAATGGAGGCGACAGAAGTTCATTAATAAAACGTTGAAAACTAGATGCGTATTCTAAAAGAAGCTCTGGATGGTCTTGAGCAAGGGTCTCTACAAAGATATTTAAAGTATGTCTATAGGCTTCTTGGTGACGCTCTAGGCTTGAGTGTTCCTTGAATCCAAGCTTATCATTTCTTGCTGCTTCTTTAGTTACGCCAGAGTAATCAAAAACTAAACTGAGTAACTTTAAGTAATTGTGAGGTATAAACATTGCTAATCCGTCTTTTACGGTATTAATTTATTCTGGGTATCATAAAATTAAAAGGCTTAAAGAGCTAGAACAGATCGATATAGATTAAATGTAAGCCTAACTATTAACTTTACAGCCCTACCTAAGGAGATAAATTATGAGTACTAATGACATTTTATTGGAAATAGAATCAACTATTGATGAGATCATAGAAGATGCAGAAAACTTAAGAAATAAAGTCGAATCAACTACAAACTACGCGCGCTATGAAAATGACAAAGTAGTTCATAGTTATGATAATTATGTTCCTTTAGACAATCAGCCATTCGGTGAGGAGTTAATTCGTACAGATGGCATAGTACAATCAATTGATGAAATGATTATAGAAGTAGATCAAATGAGATGTGAAGAGGATGTTAATAAAGTTATTAAGTTAATCCAAAATACTGAAAAAGCTATTACAGAACATGATGATACTTTTTCAGACTGCTTTAGTGATGCATTTATTGAGCAAGCAACAAAAGAAGTCAGCGATGATTGGAATCCTTTAGGTGCTGAGGACTGTGAAGATGAAGATGAAGATGAAGATGATTTAGTATAATTACTAGTTTGTTATCACGATTAAAAGTAGAGCTCATTCGCAAATGAGTTATATTGATTGGCTAAACCCATAGCAAAGTTGACACATAGATAATGCCTAAAATTGGGTGATTTTAATTTCTGATATACACAGGTAATTATTAGTAGAATTGACAATTCACTTATATTATAGATTTGGTGCATTCTAATCATCAAAATACCACAGGTTAAGCCGTTATACTTAGGGATTAACGGCAAGTAGTTCATATCAATTTATTAATAAGGGGTTTCACAGCTACGGAGTTACAGTGGAAGACCAAATTTAGATTAAACGAATGGATGTCTTTCTGAAAATTCAGAAATAAATATGAAGAAAAAGCTCCTTGAGCATTATATAGGAAGGTTTGATATTATGCGGAGCTATGACGAAATATAGGTAAAAAGTGAGGGTTTTCCCTAACTAGATATGCAACTAAGCTAGTAGAATGTATAGTCACTAATGGAAATATAAAAACACTCTATATTGATATTCAATCAATATAGAGTGACCGAAAAGTGGTTCACAAACAAAGTAGATTTTTTCTTACGCTCGATATGGTATCAAGAGGAGATATCAACTGTAATATCAGAAAGTGGTTTTGAACAACATGTGAGTATTTCACCAGATCGAACATGTGCCAAAGGCTCTATGAAATAACAAATATCTCCTTTAAGGAGCTTGCATCGACAAGCTCCGCAATAACCATCACGGCAGTGAAACTCAATGTCTATATTTTCCCGTTCTAATGATCTAAGAATACTAATGTCGCTATCAAAAAAGGTCAATTCTCTCCCTTCAATAGTTATTTTCTTATCCATTACAAATCGAAATCCCCAAAATCAGCAACTGATACATTTGAGTCAACTTGTCCAACGAGGTAACTCGATATCTCAGCTTCTTGAGGGGCAACTTGAACATTATCGCTAGACAAATATGAGTTTATCCACGGAATAGGATTGCTCGGAGCATTATAAGCGGGTTCTAGGCCTATTGCCGACATTCTTTGATTAGCAATATACTCAACGTATTGTTTTAATATATTTGCATTAATACCGATCATTGAGCCATTCTTAAATAAATAGTCAGCCCATTCTTTCTCTTGTTCAACAACCTCTAAGAATATTTCTCTACTCTTATATTGTAATTTTTCAGAAATTATTTTCATTTCAGGATCATCTTTACCAGATGCCCATAGATTTAATATATGTTGAGTTGCAGTTAAATGAAGAGATTCATCACGAGCGATAAGTTTAATTATCTTAGCATTACCTTCTAATAACTCACGTTCAGAGAAAGCAAAAGAACATGCAAACGAAACATAAAATCTTATTGCTTCTAACGCATTGAGCGCACAGATTGAACAGAAGAGCTTTTCCTTTAACACTGTCAAAGACACTGTAATAGCTTCTCCGCTAATCATATGTGTTCCCTCACCGTGTAAATTGAATGCCTGAGTATGTTTAATTAAATCATCAAAGATATCAGTAATACTCTGAGCTCTTTTGATTATGGCTGGATTTATCACTATATCATCAAATACTTCACCAGGATCTGTAAATAGGTTTCTAAGAATATGAGTATAACTTCTTGAATGAATAGTCTCTGAAAATGAATGTGTCTCAGCCCATGTTTCCATAGAAGGCTGTGATGTAATAGGAAGCAATATCATATTAACTGAACGAGCTGCAATTGAATCTAGCAAAGTTTGATATTTTAGATTTGAAATAAAAATATGCTTCTCTGCATCAGATAAATTTTGCCAATCAGCTCTATCTTTTGACACATCAACTTCTTCCGGCCTCCAAAAGAAAGAAAGCTGTTTCTCAATTAACTTTTCGAAGATAGGGTGCTTCTGTTCATCATAACGAGATACGTTTACTGGATTACCAAAAAACATCGGCTCCAACATGTGATTAAATTTGTTCTGGTTAAAAGTTGTATATTTCATGATTTTTTCGCTTCTAATTGTAACCTAACCAAAGTTATATTTATTATTAGTATTATTATTAAAACGTTGAGTTAAGTTAGATCTAATGTAAGTTGGGTTTTATTTAGTTACTGATTTAATTGGTATTAAGGCATATAATGATTAAATAATGAGATGTTTAATTAACTTGTTGTCCATATAATGTCTCTATCCATGTTTCAAGCTCTGGTAACGATACTATAGGAAGTAGGGCAACGTTAGGTGAACGACCTTGTACGCTATCAAGCAAAGTTTGATATTTTAAGTTACTTAAAAATATATGCTTTTCGTGATCTGGTAATGCTTGAAAGTCTAAACGGTCTTTGCTTACATCTACTTCTTCAGGACGCCAAAAGAAAGACAGTTGCTTTTCGATTAACTTTTCAAAAATTGGGTATTTTTGTTGGTCATAACGAGATACGTTAACAGTTTGGCCAAAAAACATTGGCTCTAGCATTTGGTTATTATGGTTTCGGCTAAATGTAGTATAAGACATGTTTATCACTCAAAAAACTATCAGAAAAAGCGGGCTAAATGCCCGCTTAAAATAAAAATTAATAACTATATTTTACACGCGCCGCCTTCACAATCATCATCTTCCACTTCTGGAGTATCTTCTTGCATATCTGAGGCACCATCGCGAGTGTTGTGGTAGTACAAGGTTTTAACACCCAGTTTGTACGCTGTTAGTAAGTCTTTTAATAAGACTTGCATAGGTACTTTACCGCCTTCGAATTTATTTGGATCATAATTTGTGTTTGCCGATATAGTTTGGTCAACAAATTTCTGCATTATGCCCACAAGTTGTAGGTAACCATCGTTTGATGGAATATCCCATAATAACTCGTAGTTATTCTTTAAACGTTCGTACTCAGGCACTACTTGTTTCAAAATACCGTCTTTACTTGCTTTAACGCTAATGTGACCACGTGGTGGCTCAATACCATTTGTTGCGTTAGAGATTTGCGACGATGTTTCTGAAGGCATTAACGCACTTAGTGTTGAGTTACGCATGCCGTGCTCTTTAATGCTGGCACGTAATGTATCCCAATCAAGGTGAAGTGGTTCATCACAAATTTTATCTAAGTCACGTTTGTACGTATCTGTTGGCATAATGCCCTGTGAATACGTTGTTTCGTTAAACTTAGGACATGCACCACGTTCTTTAGCAAGCTCGTTTGATGCTTTCATTAGGTAGTACTGAATCGCTTCAAACGTTTTGTGAGTCAGTGCATTTGCGCTGCCATCTGAGTAACGCTTACCGTTTTTAGCTAAGTAGTATGCGTAGTTAATTACGCCTATGCCTAGTGTACGACGACCCATAGTCGCATTTTTTGCAGCCGGTACTGGGTAGTCTTGGAAATCAAGTAAGTTATCAAGTGCGCGCACTGCAAGTTCAGCTAGCTCTTCAAGCTCGTCTAGTGACTCAATGGCACCTAAGTTAAACGCAGACAGTGTACAAAGGGCAATTTCGCCTTCTTCGTCGTTTACGTTGCTTAGTGGCTTAGTTGGCAATGCAATTTCTAAACATAAGTTAGATTGGCGAATAGGCGCAACTTTAGCAATGAACGGGCTGTGTGTATTACAGTGGTCCACATTTTGTAAATAAATACGACCTGTACTTGCACGCTCTTGTGCAAACATAGAGAAAAGCTCAATCGCTTTAATACGCTTTTTACGAATAGATTCGTCTTGTTCATATTTTACGTAAAGCGCATCAAATTCTTCTTGGTCTTCAAAAAATGCATCGTAAAGGCCTGGCACGTCTGATGGGCTAAATAACGTAATGTAATCGTCTTTAATTAAACGAGAGTACATTAATTTATTAAACTGTACGCCGTAATCAAGGTGGCGAACACGGTTGTCATCTACACCACGGTTATTTTTAAGCACAAGTAGGTTCTCTACTTCTAGGTGCCAAAGCGGGTAAAACAATGTTGCTGCGCCGCCACGTACACCACCTTGTGAACAGCTTTTAACAGCTGTTTGAAAGTGCTTATAAAAAGGAATACAACCTGTGTGGTACGCTTCGCCGTTACGAATGTGGCTACCTAGCGCACGAATACGACCTGCGTTAATACCAATGCCCGCACGTTGTGATACGTATTTAACAATCGCAGACGATGTAGCATTAATTGAATCAAGGCTGTCGCCACACTCAATTAATACACATGAGCTAAACTGGCGAGTAGGCGTACGTACACCTGCCATAATAGGCGTAGGTAATGATATTTTAAATAACGAGACTGCATCATAAAAACGCTTAATGTAAGAAACGCGTGTTTCACGTGGGTAGTCAGAGAATAAGCTTGCCGCGACTAAAATATATAAAAACTGTGCACTTTCGTAAATCTCACCCGATACACGGTTTTGAACAAGGTATTTACCTTCAAGCTGTTTTACAGCCGCGTAGCTAAAATTAAGATCGCGAGAATGATCGAGGTATGCATCAAGCTCGTCTAACTCTTGCTCAGTGTAATCTACAAGTAAGTGAGCGTCGTAGCGTTTATCTTCAACCATTTTTGTTACATGGTTAAATAAACGTGGTGGCTCAAATTGGCCGTACGCTTTTTTACGTAAATGGAATACAGCTAAACGTGCCGCTAGGTATTGGTAATCAGGCGATTCTTTTGAAATTTGATCTGCAGCAGCTTTAATAATGGTTTCGTGTATGTCTTTAGTACGAATACCGTCGTAAAACTGAATGTGTGATTTTAATTCAACTTGCGAAACCGATACGTTTTTTAAACCTTCGGCGGCCCATTCAATAACGCGATGGATCTTATCAAGATCAAGAGGCTCTTTACGCCCGTCACGTTTGCTTACAGATAACTGTTGGTTCATTTGCCTGTATTCCTTGGGAATTATGTATTTTGACCAATGCGTCATACCTCGCAATGGCAAGGTAAGTACTCATTTATTATAAGTTTCACCGTAATGGCGAATTTAATTGAATAACATTTGGCCACAATATCTGGTGTTGTTCAATTTAGAGATCACAAGATAGTGTGGTCTGAGTTGTTTTGCAAGGGACATAATTGCCCCTATATGTGGATAACTTTGGGATAACGCATTTGTGTTAGTAGACACTCACCTTCGAACAATCATTTAAGTTAGAATATGCAAAAATCAACTAATGATCTGCTAAATTTACGCATTTTAAAAATAAATTTTGACTGCTTTTTTTATCGACAAGCTTTGTGTGAAAACTAACACAATCACAATATATAGTGTTTAATAATTAACATGGCACTATATATGGTTTCAGTGCACTATCTAAGTGAGTTGTTTAGTGTTCATGGTTGAACGCTTTTATAAATAAAAAGCATAATTAGAGGGAAGATATAGAAATGGGCTAAAAGATAGCCCATTTAAATTTATACAAAGAGCATGCTGCTCAGTGTAATAATTTTAAAAATACCTATTATTACACTTTCTGATATTTCTATAGATAAACTGAACTTCAATTTTAGTTATCCTAAATCTGAGTTAGTCACTTGCTGAGAATATAAGAATAAGTTACGCTCAAACTTCCAAACTTGGGCACTTTCTTAAAACTCGAGCAAGTGTCTTTGCTAACATCATATTCAAAATTTGAGTATGGTGTTAGCCCCTCCACTTAATTGAAATATCAATCCCATCAAAGTGTTAATAAAACTCTAATGTGGTCTGAGTTGTTTTGCAAGGGACATAATTGCCCCTATTTGTGGATAACTTCGGTATAGCGTATTTGTGTTAGTAGACGCTCACACTTAAACGACCACTCAACCAAAGGCGTTTAAAAAGTAAACTAATGATCTGCTAAATTTACGCATTTTAAAAATAAATTCTGACTGCTTTTTTTATCAGCAAGCTTTGTGTGAAAACTAACACAATCACAATATATAGTGTTTAATAATTAACATAGCACTATATATGGTTAAAACCATCAATTGGGCTTAGCCAGTTAAAATTGGCTTCCCAAGCTATCGCTTCATCTTTACTTGGGATGTAACCCCAAAGTGCCGTTGCGGTATGCATACCTGCCGCTTTGCCTGCTTGTATGTCACGTTGTGCATCACCAATGTATAAACAACGGCTTGGTTCTACCTGCATAAGCTTTGCACAATGTAGCAGTGGTAGAGGTGATGGCTTCGCTTCAGCTAATGTGTCGCCACTTATTATCACACTGGCATTTTTTAATGCGGGAATAGCTGCCACTAAAGGATCGGTTAAAAACCCTGGTTTATTAGTCATGATCCCCCATTTGATCTTTTTCTGATCAAGGGCGATAAGTAACGATTCAACACCAGAGAAGCAATGCGTGTGCTTTGCTATGTTTGCAGCGTACTCGTCAACTAATTGCTTTATAAGCTCGCTTTGGGGTTGTTTAGCCCATAATTCTTTAAAACCAGCCTCTAATAATGCGCCTGCGCCGTTAGATGCTGCAGGGCGGTATACATCACTACTAACAGGTGTGATTTTATTACTAATAAGCACTGCGTTTAAAGCAGCGCCTAAATCATCAGCGGTATCGAGTAGGGTGCCGTCTAAATCAAATAAAAATGCATCGTACTCAATAAGAGGCTGTGGGGATTGAGAGCTAGCCATTAAGCTAACTTCTCAAAATAAAGTATGTAATTTACGCTAACGTCGTTATTAAGCGTATATTGCTTTGATAGTGGGTTATAAGAAAGCCCTGTACTTGCACGTACTTTTAAACCCGCTTGCTCTGCCCATGCAATAAGTTGCGCAGGTTTTATAAACTTTTTATGGTCATGTGTACCTTCAGGTACCATTTTTAATAGCTTTTCGGCGCCAACAATCGCGTATAAATATGCTTTAGGCGTTTTGTTCAGCGTTGAAAAAAACACATCTGCACCTGGCTTTGCAAGTGCTGCTACTGCATGAATGATAGAAGCTGGGTCGGGTACGTGCTCAAGCATTTCCATACACGTTATTACATCGAAACGTTCTGGGTTTTGTGATGCATACTCTTCGGCAGGTACTTTTATGTAATCTACATTTACGCCTGTCTCTAAACTATGCAATTTAGCAACAGTTAAAGGCTCTTGTCCCATATCGATACCGGTTACTTTAGCACCCATACGCGCCATGCTTTGGCTTAAAATGCCGCCGCCACAGCCAACATCGAGTGTTTCTTTATCGAATAAGCCTTGCGTTTTGTTTGCTATAAAATCTAAACGTAACGGGTTAATTTCGTGAAGAGGTTTGAATTCTCCGTCTAGGTCCCACCAACGCTCTGCGATGGCTTCAAATTTTGCTATTTCTGCGTGATCTACATTTTGATGTTCGGTCATAAAATACTTCCTCGTCAATCTGAGGCCATTATATAGGGCTAAATTGATAAATCGCAAAGTTTTGCGCCTGTAAATTGAAATTAATTGTGATAGCATGACTGTTAGTAATAATAACAAATACTCTTAATACCCAATACCGGGTTGTTGAGAGCTGATACTGAAGGAATGTGATATCAAATGACTGATCTCGCCAATGAAATTCTGCCAGTCAATATTGAAGACGAGTTAAAAAACTCCTACTTAGATTACGCAATGAGCGTAATAGTAGGACGTGCATTACCAGACGTACGTGACGGCTTAAAACCTGTTCACCGCCGCGTTTTGTTTGCAATGAACGAGCTTAGTAATGACTGGAACAAGCCTTACAAAAAATCGGCCCGTGTGGTCGGTGACGTAATCGGTAAATACCACCCACACGGCGACAGTGCAGTTTATGACACGATAGTTCGTATGGCTCAGCCATTCTCACTACGTTATATGCTTGTAGATGGCCAAGGCAACTTCGGTTCGGTTGATGGTGATTCAGCAGCGGCAATGCGTTATACAGAAGTACGTATGGCAAAAATGTCGCATGAGTTATTAGCCGATCTTGAAAAAGAAACGGTTGATTTCGTTCCTAACTACGATGGCACAGAGTTCATCCCTGATGTTTTACCAACGAAAGTTCCTAATTTATTAGTGAATGGTTCGTCGGGTATTGCAGTAGGCATGGCTACAAACATTCCACCACATAACTTAACTGAAGTTGTGAACGGGTGCTTGGCACTTATTCAAAATCCTGATTTAACTATTTTAGAGTTAATGGATTATATCCCTGGTCCTGATTTCCCAACGGCTGCAATTATCAACGGTAAGAAGGGCATCGAACAAGCCTACTTAACTGGCCGTGGTAAAGTGTACATGCGTGCACGCGCCGACGTCGAAACCGATGAAAAAACAGGCCGTGAAACAATCATCGTTCACGAAATTCCTTATCAAGTTAACAAAGCTCGCCTAATTGAAAAAATTGCTGAGCTAGTTAAAGATAAGAAAATTGAAGGTATTAGTGCGCTACGTGATGAATCAGACAAAGACGGTATGCGTATCGTTATTGAGATCAAACGTGGTGACGTAGGCGAAGTTATTCTAAATAACTTATATTCACAAACTCAGTTACAAACTGTGTTTGGTATGAATATGGTTGCTTTAATTAATAACCAACCTAAGTGTTTTAATTTAAAAGAAATGCTTGAAGAGTTTATTATTCACCGTCGTGAAGTAGTAACTCGTCGTACCGTATTTGATTTACGCAAAGCTCGCGACCGTGCTCACACGCTAGAAGGCTTAGCGATTGCACTTGCAAACATTGACCCAATTATCGAGCTTATTCGTAAATCTCCTACACCTGCTGAAGCTAAGATTGCTTTAACAGCACGTCCGTGGGAACTAGGTCATGTACAAGGCATGCTTGAAAAAGCAGGCGAAGATAATGTTGCCCGCCCAGACTGGCTTGCTGATGATTTAGGTATTCGTGATGGTCAATATTATATTTCTGAGCAACAAGCTCAAGCAATATTAGATTTACGTTTACACAAGTTGACTGGTCTTGAACACGAAAAGATTATAAGTGAATACCAAACCTTATTAGATTTAATTGCTGATCTTTTATATATTTTGGCTACGCCTGAGCGTTTAATGGAAGTTATTCGTGACGAACTAGTAGAAATTAAAGAGCAATATGGCGATGAGCGTCGTACAGAAATTAACGCCGCAGCTCACGATATAAGCTTAGAAGATTTAATTACTGAAGAAAACGTTGTAGTAACGCTTTCTCACGAAGGTTATGTGAAGTATCAGGCATTGTCTGATTACGAAGCGCAGCGTCGTGGTGGTAAAGGTAAGTCAGCAACGAAGATGAAAGATGAAGATTTCATCGAGCGTCTGTTAGTTGCAAATACACACGATACTATATTGTGTTTCTCTACGGCCGGTCGTTTATATTGGCTTAAAGTGTATCAGTTACCATTAGCAAGTCGTGCAGCGCGCGGTAAGCCAATCGTTAACTTGTTACCACTTGAAGCTGATGAGCGCATTACTGCTATATTGCCAGTACGCGAGTACGCAGAAGATAAATATATCTTTATGGCAACTGCATTCGGTACAGTTAAGAAAACACCATTAACGGCTTATAGTCGTCAACGTGCAAGCGGTATTATTGCTGTTAACTTAAATGATGGCGATAGCTTGATTGGTGTTGATATTACCGATGGTAGCAACGAAATTATGTTGTTCACTGATGCAGGTAAAGTTGTACGCTTCAAAGAAGCTGAAGAAACTACCGTTGTTGATGAAAACGGTAACCCAGTATTAGACGAAGAAGGTAACCCTGAGATTCGCTTCAAAGGTGTTCGCCCAATGGGTCGTACTGCTACAGGTGTTCGTGGTATTAAAATGCCAGACGAGCAACGTGTTGTCTCGTTAATTGTTCCAAAAACTGACGGTGCTATTTTAACGGTAACTGAAAATGGTTACGGTAAGCGTACACAGCTTGAAGATTACCCATCTAAGAGTCGTGCAACACAAGGTGTTGTATCAATCAAGGTGAGTGAACGCAACGGTGCTGTTGTTGGTGCTGTTCAAGTTGACGACAACGATGAAATAATGATTATTTCTAATCGTGGTACCTTAGTACGAACTCGCGTTAATGAAGTTTCTACGGTTGGACGTAACACGCAAGGTGTTATTTTGATCAGAACTATTGACGGAGAGCAAGTAGTTGGTTTACAACGTATAGAAGAGATTGAAGTTACAGAAAGTGACTTAATTGATATCGATGACGTTGAAACAGTTGATACGGTTATTGAAGAAGTAGTGGATGACAATCCTCCTTCTGAATAATTGAAATTGAAAAAGCGGCTAAGGCCGCTTTTTTTAATCTTGTTGAAAAAAATTAATAGGGTGTGAAATTATATTCATTCATTAAAGGTTTAGTGAGTTGGTATTATACGTTCATGCTTAGTAGTTAAATTACTGGAATGAGGCAAAGGTAATGAGTAAATATAATTTTTGTGCGGGGCCCGCTATGCTTCCGCAAGCGGTGATGAAAAAAGCGCAAAAAGAGTTCCTAGATTGGCAAGATCTAGGTGTTTCTGTGATGGAAATAAGCCATCGTAGTAAAGAGTTTTTAGCGCTTACTGCCAAATGTGAAGCAAGCTTACGCCGCCTAATGAATATTAGTGATGAGTTTGAAGTGCTGTTTATGCATGGTGGTGGTCGTGGTCAGTTTAGTGCTGTGCCTTTAAATTTACACCAAGAAGGTAAAACAGCTTTTTATTGCGAAAATGGCGTATGGTCAAAAAGCGCGAGAGATGAAGCGAGTAAATTCACTCAAACGACTTTTACTGATATACGTAATGATGCTGATGGCGAGTTTTCTATTAAAGCGGTAGCTGACTGGGATTTACCAGCAGATGCAGCGTACATCCACTATTGCCCTAACGAAACCGTTGATGGCTTAGAGATTTTTGATGTACCTAGCCACCCAACAGCACCAATTGTTGCCGATATGTCGTCAACTATTTTATCGCGCGAAATAGACGTTAATAAATTTGATTTAATTTATGCCGGCGCACAAAAGAATATTGGTCCATCGGGTATATCAATCGTTATTGTGCGTAAAACATTATTAGAGCGTGAAGGCTTACCAAAACCTGGTATTTTAGATTACGCACTTGAAGCAAAGCAGGGCAGTATGTTTAATACCCCACCGACTTTTGCTTGGTATTTAGCGGCTGAAGTATTTGAATGGCTTGAAAGCAATGGTGGTGTAAAAACCATGGAAGCACAAAATATTGCTAAAGCAGATTTACTGTATGATTTTATCGATAACTCTGATTTTTATTCAAATATTGTTGCTAAGCATTGTCGCTCACGTATGAATGTTCCTTTTTGGTTGAATGATGAAAGCTTAAATAGCAAATTTGTTGCTCAATCTAACGAAGCGGGTTTACTTGCTTTGGAAGGTCACCGAATAGTGGGCGGTATGCGCGCCAGCATTTACAACGCAATGCCACTTGAAGGTGTTCAAGCACTAGTTGACTTTATGGCTGCCTTTGCAAAGGAAAATAGCTAATGGAGCAGCTTCGTTTAGAGCCCATTTCTCGTGTAAATGGCACAGTTACCTTACCTGGATCAAAAAGTTTATCAAACCGTATTTTATTATTAGCAGCGCTTGCTAGTGGTACAACTGTTGTAGAGAACTTACTTGATAGTGATGATATTCGTCATATGTTGGGTGCTCTGAAGCTTTTAGGTGTAAATGTAACACTTAATGAAGAACGCACTGTAGCCACTGTAGAGGGTGTTGGTGGTGTGTTTAAAACACCGAGCGAACCATTATTTTTAGGTAATGCAGGTACTGCCTACCGACCTCTAACCGCCGTACTAGCTGCTGTAAGTGGTGAGTACGAGCTAATAGGCGAGCCGCGTATGGAAGAGCGTCCAATAGGGCACTTAGTTGATGCTCTACAAGCGCTTGGTGGTGATGTTACCTATACAAAACACAAAGACTATCCACCACTTAAAATCGTAGGTGGTCAAATAAAAGGCGGTGAAGTTGAAATTGACGGCAGTATTTCAAGCCAATTTTTAACTGCCTTGTTAATGGCAGCACCTTTATTTAAAGGCGATACAAATATAACTATTAAGGGTACTTTAGTATCTAAACCTTATATTGATATTACGTTAGGTGTTATGGCGCGCTTTGGTATTGATGTTGAGCACAGTGACTATGCAACTTTTAACGTTAAAGGTGGTCAACAGTATCAATCAATCGAGCGTATTATGGTTGAAGGTGATGCTTCATCGGCTTCTTATTTCGTTGCAGCTGCAGCGATTGCCGGTGGCGAGATAGAAATTAAAGGTGTTGGCGCTAAATCGGTTCAAGGTGATATTGGCTTTGCTAAAGTCATGGAGCAGGTTGGCGCTAAAATTGATTGGTATGATGAGCGTTTAGTTGTTCGCAAAGGCGAGCTTAATGGCGTAGATATAGATGCGAATGCAATTCCTGATGCAGCAATGACACTGGCAACAGTTGCTTTGTTTGCTAAAGGTAAAACCGCTATTCGTAATATTTATAACTGGCGCGTTAAAGAAACAGACCGTTTGTACGCAATGGCAACTGAGCTTAGAAAAGTAGGCGCTGAAGTTGTAGAAGGGCATGACTTTATAGAAATTACACCGCCTAAACACTTCAACGATGTAGCAATAGACACTTACGACGATCACCGTATAGCTATGTGTTTTGCTATGGTTGCCGTAGGCGGAAAGCCAATAACGATTAATGATCCAAAGTGTACTTATAAAACATTTCCTACATTTTTCAATGTTTTAGCATCAGTCAGTGAATAAGCTATTTAGAAGTAATTACAAAAGTTACACACTAATAGCAGATATATTTTAATAACTGACGTATAATGTCGCGGTTTATTTAGGTGTGCATTGCAGGAGGTTTTAAATGCAGGCGTTATTAATGCCCGTGATCACCGTTGATGGCCCAAGTGGTTCAGGTAAAGGAACTGTTTGTCGCTTGTTAGCCGACAAGTTGGGGTGGGATGTACTAGATAGTGGTGCGATTTATCGCGTTTTATCTTTAGCTGCACTTCATCACCAAATTGCATTAGACAATGAAGAAGGGCTTGTCCCTCTTGCTGCAAATTTAGATGTGCAGTTTTTGGTAGATAGCCAAACTAATGCAGGAAAAGTTATTTTAGAAGGCGAAGATGTAACGACTACTATTCGTAATGAAGAAGTAGGCGCTGCAGCGTCAAAGGTTGCAGCATTACCTCGCGTTCGTGAAGCATTATTACGCCGTCAGCGTGCATTTCGCACTGAAAATGGCTTAATCGCCGATGGTCGTGATATGGGCACTGTGGTTTTTCAAGATGCACCGTTAAAAATATATTTAACAGCAAGCGCAGAAGAGCGTGCTCGTAGACGTTTTGTTGAGTTGAATACGCGCGGTCTTGATGTTACACTGAGTGGTCTATTACAGGATATTCAAGCTCGTGATGAGCGCGATATGAATCGTGCCATTGCTCCGCTTGTGCCTGCAGAGGATGCTATTGAGATCGATACTAGCGAACTTAATGCACAGCAAGTGTTTGATAAAGTAATAACTTTATTAGATATTGCTATCTCTGAAGGTAAGCTTCCTAAACGAAGCTAAAACACATTTTATGCGCCAGCAGGATGCCAGTGCTATTTTAACAACCCCATGCAGCATGGTTGCTTATTGGTATAATATATAGAGACGTATATTCGTATGTCAGAAAATTTTGCGCAGTTATTTGAAGAAAGCTTAAAGGGTTTTGAAGCAGAGCAAGGCTCTATCGTTAAAGGTACAGTAATCTCAATCGAGAACAACATTGTACTTGTAGATGCTGGTCTTAAATCAGAAAGTGCTATCCCTGCTGAGCAGTTCAAAAATGCTGCTGGTGAACTTGAAGTTGCTGTTGGCGACGAAGTAGATGTTGCACTAGATGCAATTGAAGACGGTTTCGGTGAAACTATTCTTTCTCGTGAGAAAGCTAAGCGTCACGAAGCATGGATCCGTCTTGAGAAAGCATGTGAAGAGCAAGAAACTGTTACTGGTGTTATCAACGGTAAAGTTAAAGGCGGTTTCACAGTTGAAGTTGATTCAATCCGTGCTTTCCTACCTGGTTCACTTGTTGATGTTCGTCCAGTACGTGACACAACTCACCTTGAAGGCAAAGAGCTTGAATTTAAAGTAATCAAGCTTGACCAAAAACGTAACAACGTTGTTGTTTCACGTCGTGCAGTTATCGAATCTGAAAACTCACAAGAACGTGAAGAGCTTCTTGCTAACCTTGTTGAAGGTCAAGAAGTTAAAGGTATCGTTAAGAACCTTACTGACTACGGTGCATTCGTTGACCTTGGTGGTGTTGATGGTCTACTACACATTACTGATATGGCTTGGAAGCGTGTTAAGCACCCTTCAGAAATCGTTAATGTTGGCGACGAAATCGCAGTTAAAGTTCTTAAATTCGACAAAGATAAAACTCGTGTATCTCTAGGCCTTAAACAGCTTGGTGAAGATCCATGGGCAGCTATCGCTGGTCGTTACCCAGAAGGTTCTAAACTTTCTGGTCGTGTTACTAACCTTACAGATTACGGCTGTTTCGTGGAAATCGAAGAAGGCGTTGAAGGTTTAGTACACGTTTCTGAAATGGATTGGACTAACAAAAATATCCATCCTTCAAAAGTTGTTAGCTTAGGCGACACTGTTGAAGTTATGGTTTTAGAAATTGACGAAGAACGTCGTCGTATTTCTCTTGGTCTTAAGCAATGTATTGCTAATCCTTGGCAGGAATTTGCTCGTCTACAGAACAAAGGCGATCAAGTTACTGGTAAGATCAAATCAATCACTGACTTCGGTATCTTTATCGGTCTTGACGGTGGTATTGACGGTCTTGTACACCTTTCAGACATTTCTTGGAATACACCTGGCGAAGAAGCTGTACGTGAATTCAAGAAAGGCGACGAAATCACTGCTATCGTATTGCAAGTTGACCCAGAGCGTGAACGTATCTCTCTAGGTGTTAAGCAAATCGAAGCTGACCCATTCAATAACTACCTTGATGCAAACAAAAAAGGTGCTATTGTTAAAGGTAAAGTGACTGAAGTTGATGCGAAAGGCGCAACTGTTGAACTTATCGAAGGCGTTGAAGGTTACATCCGTGTAGCTGATATCGCTCAAGAGCGCGTTGAAGATGCAACTACTGTTGTTTCTGTAGGCGACGAGATTGAAGTTAAATACGTTGGTGTTGATCGTAAGAACCGCACTTTAAGCTTATCTGTAAAAGCTCTTTTCGAAGCAGAAGAGAAAGAAGTACTAGAGAAGCTTAAGAAAGAAGAGCCAGTGTTTGAAAACGCAATGGCAGCTGCTTTCGCAAATGCACAAAAAGACTAATATATAATTAGTTTTTAGTTGGAAGGGCATTTTTTGCCCTTCCTATATCTCTTTTTAAGGAAACGCTATGACTAAGTCAGAACTGATAGAAACACTTGCGGAACAACACGCACACGTTCCAGTGAAAGATGTTGAGAATGCTGTAAAAGAAATTCTTGAACAAATGGCCGGCTCATTATCTACTTCAGATCGTATTGAGATCAGAGGTTTTGGTAGTTTCTCTTTGCATTTCCGCGCTCCTCGCACAGGTCGTAATCCTAAGACTGGCGATACAGTTGAGCTTGAAGGAAAGCATGTACCTCATTTTAAACCAGGCAAAGAATTACGCGACCGCGTAAATGAAAGCATTGCCTAGTTAACTTAGTGGAGTAGTTACTTGTTCAAGGTATTAAAAATTATTCTGGTTGCACTATGCCTTATCAGTGCATTTGTATTAGGGTCACAAAACCCACAGTTAGTACAAATAAATTATATTATAGCCAGTAATACATTACCTTTAGCTGTAATAATAAGTATCTGCTTTTTATTAGGTGTTTTGATTGGTTGTTTTATTAGCTTTAAATTGTTTTCGCAATTAAAGTGGCAAAACTACCGTTTAAAAAAGCAATTAGCGCCTGAAAAAGATAAAAAAAAGCTTGCCGCGAATAAAGACACCTAACTATGATTGAGCTTTTGTTTTTACTATTACCTGTTGCCGCCGGTTACGGTTGGATTATGGGTAAAAACAGTGCTAAAAACCAAGCTCATCAACTTAATCGTCAGATCACTTCTGAATACAGCAAAGGCTTAAAGTTTCTACTCGACAGAGAAGAAGATCAAGGCTTAGAGCATTTAATTAACTTACTTGAAGTGTCAGCCGACTCGGTTGAACACTATTCTACACTTGCCGCTATGTTTCGTCGTAGAGGTGAATTAGACCGCGCAATAAAAATTCATGAACTTTTATTAAAACACCCAAGCTTAAATGAACAACAAGCTGCAACAAGCCGTTTAGAACTTGCCGAAGATTACATAATGGCTGGGCTACTAGACAGTGCGGAAGAGCACTTAGTTTGGTTAGTTAAAGCAGGGCATGTAGAAGCGCTAGATCCTATTATTACTTTATACTCGCAAACCCGTGAATGGGAGAAAGGCATCAACATGTTTGAAGCCCATAGCGAGCTATTTTCAAAAGAACAACAATTTAAAGCGATTGCTAATTTTTATTGTGAGTCGGCTTTAAGTGACAGTACCCCCCAACTAATGAGAAAAGCGATTAGCTTAAATTATAAAGCTGTGCGTCCCCTGTACGAATTAGGTTTAGTTGCTTACGCAAAAGAAGATTACGTTAAAGCTATTTATTACTGGCGTGAACTTGTTACTCAATTCACTTTGTTTGCGCCTTTATTTATTGATGAGCTTGCCCACAGTTATAAACAATTAAACTTAACGCATCAATTTCATGAATTAGTCAGTGATTTATTAGAAAAGGGCGGTGTATTAATTAAAATAAAACATTGCCAAGCCTTACTTGAACAAGGGCATACAAAACAAGCCTTTGAATTTTTAACTGATAGCTTAAAACGTCAACCTACTATTCGTGGTTTCAGTTTTTTACTGCAATTGATGGGCGATCAAAATAAAAATACCAAAGAAGTACTTAACGAAATTGATAAACTTGTAACCTCTTATATTGCTACAAAGCCTGACTTTCAATGTCAGCATTGTGGTTTTACAAGTTACACAATATATTGGAATTGCCCCTCTTGTAAGCATTGGGAAACCATTGTTCCAAGTCGAGGCTTAGACGGATTTTAATAACCCCATATTAATAATTTTACTGCCATACATTAGGATAGTCATGTCTTTCGAACACTCAAAAAAAATTCTTATAGCATTAGATTACGATGATCAAGAAGTTGCCTTAAACTTTGTTAAACAACTTTCTCCTAATACATGTCGTCTTAAAGTCGGCAAAGAGATGTTTACTTATTTTGGACCTATATTTGTTAAAGAGTTAATTGACTTAGGTTTTGATGTTTTTCTAGATTTAAAATTTCATGACATCCCTAATACAGTAGCTAAAGCGGTTACTGCCGCTGCGAAAATGGGTGTATGGATGGTTAATGTACATGCATCTGGTGGCTTTGAAATGATGAGTAAAGCTAAGTCTGCTCTTGAGCAATTTGGTGACAAAGCGCCACTACTTATTGCTGTTACTGTATTAACCAGCATGGATGAAACAGAACTTAAGCGTTTGGGTGTTGATAAATCAGCTCAAGAACAAGTTATATATTTAGCTAAGCTTGCAAAGGAAGCAGGGCTTGATGGCGTTGTGTGTTCTGCGCAAGAAGCTAAAGCATTAAAAGCAGAGTTAGGTGAGAACTTTAAACTTGTAACACCAGGTATACGTCCTGAAGGCAGTGATGCTGGCGATCAAAAGCGTATTATGACTCCTAAGCAAGCAATAGATGCAGGAAGTGATTATTTAGTAATAGGCCGACCTATTACTCAGGCGGATGATCCCGTAAAAGTTCTTAGTGATGTTAATAGTTCTATAGTATAAATTAACAAAAAGCAGCAATATAGTGCTAATAACCCTTACCTAATGTGTGTTTTATGTTACATTATTAGAATGAAGATGAAGTAGGGGTTTGTTTTGAAGTTATTATTTGGTTCATTAATAATTATTGTTGCGGGATTTAGCGTAAATAAATATGTTTTTTCTAACAAAGCATATGACGGTGTAACAACCGTTACAGATATAATTCAAACATATCCAATCAATATGTTTGATTTTAAAAAAACAATGCAAGATTATGCTCATCACCTGTGTTACAAAAATGAAGATACACTCATATCTCAGCATGTAAGTGTGAGTGAATGCATATCGAAACTTGATGATAAAAAAACAGAATGTGAAAAAAAGGTTTTTCGTTTAGCGCCACTCAATATTGAGTCGAAAGGTGAAGTGCTTGATTATTCTAGGCAATATACGCAATGTACATTGCCTTATAAGTATATTTTAGGTTAATTACCAACAGATATTATTGGTAATTAAAGCCTATTATTTATGACTAAGATCTTAAGCGAATGGATTTCGCTTCAATATCTATTAACTCTTGTTTAAACAATCCACCAATCGCTTTTTTATAATTAGCTTTACTAGTAGAAAACATCTTTTTAATCGCTTCAGGTTCAGACTTATCGCCTAATGGAATAACTCCACCTTCGTTTTTAAGTTTTTGCATAATAGTTTCACCAAGGTCACTTACTTTACCCATGCCTGGCTTTTCTAGTACAACATCAATTTTTCCGTCTTCACGTACTTTTTGAATGAATCCTTTAAGCTTTTGGCCTACAAATAAACTTTTAAATACCATATTGTAAAAAACAACACCGAAGTGCGATTCTTCAATTAATACCTTGTAGCCAATATCTGTTTTGCCAGCGACGATTAAATCCACTTCTTGTAAGTGAGTATATTGCGGCTCATCTTTAGATAAGAAACGATTAAAGTTGTTTGATGCACAAATACGTTGGCTTGCATTATCAAGGTACAAACGAACTAAATATGAATGACCTTCTTGCATGCGTGGTTTTTGTTCGTTGAACGGAGTTAGAACATCTTTTTCAAGACCCCAATCTAAAAATGCACCAATACTATTAATTTCTTTAACGCGAAGTAGGGCATATTCACCTACTTGTGCGTGTGGCTTTTTAGTTGTCGCAGTCGCTAAATTAGCATTATCTAAAAAGATAAAAACACTTATGCTATCGCCAGCTTCAAGCTCATGTTTAATTTCTTGCTTTGGTAAAAACACTTCACCTAAATCATGGCCGTCTAAGTAAGCACCTTCGTTACTCACTTCTTTTACAAATAATGTTTGTGTGGTTCCTAGGTAACTCATAATTATTCCTGCTCAGTCTTTTTTTTACGGCGCATTGGTGTATCGCCATCAATGTTCATTGGTGCTTTAATTGGTGCAGTTGGCTTTTTAGGTTTAGCTTTGCGTTTAAATACAGGCTTTTTAACAGCAGCTGCTTTTTCTTTAGATTTATCCCACGTTGTCTCAGGTTTTTTCTCTTTTAAACCTTTAAACTTAGCTTTTAAACCCTCTACACTCGCAAATTTTAACTCGTCATTTAAAAATGCTTTAATAGCTAAATAACTTGCCCAATCTTTAGGACCAACTAATGAAATTGCGTTACCTTTAAAACCAGCACGCCCAGTACGACCTATGCGGTGTACATACTCTTCTGCGTGTTTTGGTAAATCAAAGTTAATAACATGCGTTACGCTTAGTAAATCTAAACCACGAGATGCAACATCGGTTGTGATTAATATTTTAAAGTTTTCGCGACTAAACGAATCCATAATATCTAAACGTTTATTTTGTGTTAAATCACCAGCAAGCGCTACAGACTTAAAGCCTTTAGCATTAAGCGCCTCACTCAAACGACTCGTGTCAGAACGTGTTGCTGTAAAGATAATGCACTGGCCAACATCATCTTGATTCAAGAAATGCTCTAAAAGCGCTTCTTTATGATCAAGGTGATCGGCAAGATATAACGTTTGTTTAATATCGCTATGTTGCTCGTTTGCTGCACTTAGCGTAATTTGCTTTGGCTTTTTTAATAGATTACGTGATAGTGCATCTACTTGCGCATGGTCAAGTGTTGCAGAAAACAATAACGTTTGACGTAAACGGTGATTAGCTTGCTCGTTAATCATTTTTAACTGCTCGGTAAAGCCTAAATCTAATATACGATCGGCTTCATCAAAAATAAGCAGTTCTAGTCCGCTCAATTGTAGTGAGCGTTTTGTAATGTGATCGGCTAAACGCCCTGGTGTAGCAACTACGAATTGTGGGTCGTTTCTAAGTGCTTTTATTTGGTCATTAAAGTTTTCGCCGCCAAGTATTTTTACGGCCTTAATGGCTGTACCTGCAATTAATAAACGCAGTTGAGTAAATACTTGCGTAGCAAGCTCACGCGTAGGAGCAACAATAAGTACACGAGGATCGCGTTTACTGAGTGCTTTTTGTTTCATAACCCTTTGTACAGCAGGTAATAAAAACGCCAAGGTTTTGCCCGACCCAGTTTTAGACTGAGCGAAAATATCATACCCCGCAAGTGCTGTAGGCACCGCATGAGCTTGAATGTCGGTGGGCTGGGTGATCCCTTGATGTGCTAATTGTGTTTCAAGGCGTGTATCAATCCCAAGATCAGTAAACTGCAATGTGTGTTTCTCCAAAATGAGCAAATTAAGTCTATAAATTTATCAGCGCATTATAGCTTACACAGATAGGTCGCTAACAGTAAAAACCAATCTATAGCGCTATTTTTTGCAATTAAATTAAAAAAGCGTAAAATACGCGCCCCATATGCGCCGGATTTACGATTCGGTAAACGCCAATACTGGCTAAAAAAGCAAAATAGGAAATAAAATGACGGCTGTCCATAAAGATAATGTAACAAATGAGCACTTTGTAGTGTGTGCGATGTATAAGTTTGTTGGTTTACCTGAATTTGAAGCTATCCGTAAGCCATTACTTGAAGTGATGGAAGCGAATGAAGTACGCGGTACATTACTACTTGCGGCTGAAGGAATAAACGGCACTGTTTCTGCAAAACGTGAAGGGATAGACAATTTACTAGCATGGCTTGATAAGCAACCAAATTTAAAAAACATCGTAACAAAAGAATCTTACGATGATGAATGCCCGTTTTATCGCACTAAAGTAAAGCTCAAAAAAGAAATTGTAACGATGGGCGTTGAGGGAATTGACCCTCTAAAAGTTGTGGGTAGCTATGTAAAACCAAAAGATTGGAATGCGCTTATTTCTGATCCAGAAGTTATTTTAATTGATACACGAAACGACTACGAAATTGAGATTGGTACTTTTCAAAATGCAGTCGATCCAAATACAACGACATTCCGTGAATTTCCACAGTGGGCAAAAGAAAACTTAGACCCTGAGAAACATAAAAAAGTAGCAATGTTTTGTACCGGCGGCATTCGCTGTGAAAAATCGACAGCCTACATGAAAGAGCAAGGTTTTGATGAGGTTTATCATCTTGAAGGCGGTATTTTAAAATACCTTGAAGAAGTGCCAAAAGAAGAAACCATGTGGGAAGGCGAATGTTTTGTATTTGATAATCGCGTTGCGGTTGATCACGACTTACAAAAAGGTTCTTATGATCAATGCCACGCGTGCCGTATGCCAATTACAGAAGAAGAAAAGTTAAAGCCTGAATACATGGAAGGTGTATCTTGTCATCATTGTATTGAGGAAGTAACAGACGAGCAACGCGCGCGATTTGCTGAACGCCAAAAGCAAATAGAACTAGCACAAGCCCGTGGTGAAGGTCATATTGGCAATGAAGCGCAAGCCGTTTTACAGCAACGTAAAGAAGCTAAAAAAGCACAAAAAGACGCTCAGCGCGGTAAATAAATTTTTACAATAAGTATTACATTTAAAGAGTCTATTTAGGCTCTTTTTTTGTGCCCAAAATTGTGCAGTAATTGTTTTCACACTCCGATGATAGTGTTAATCTGCAAACATATTTAGTCATTTTAATGCGCATACAGGAAGGGATTTATGCAAGCCGAACAAGTTGAAATCGCACAATTTTTAGCACAACATCCTCCTTTTGATGACTTACCTCAAAAAGCGCTTAATGAGCTAGCTCAACAAGTTGAGGTTGCTTATTTTAGAGCAAAAACTGACATTTTAAGTTTTGGACAAGACATATCTGATCTGTATGTGATTAGAAGTGGTTCTGTAGAAATGTATCGCCGAAATGGTGAGCTATACAATCGTTTGGCCATCGCAGGAATATTTGGTCAAATGGGTTTATTGATGAACCGTAAGGTCCGTTTTCCTGCAACTGCTCTTGAAGATACGTTAGTTTATTGCATAAATGTTGAACTATTTAATCGTTACTGTGATGAGTTTGATGCATTTGCTGACTACTTTGAAACAGATGGTAACGTGCGTTTACATCAAGCTATTGTTGAACAAGCTGATGGCAATGACCTTACAACTGCGAAGGTAAAATCATTAATTCACAGAGATGTAGTCACCGTAGATGCAACGTCTACAATACAAGATATTGCAAAATTGATGACCGAAGAGGCCGTTTCGTCAGTTTTGGTAACTGATGTAAATAAACCTATAAATGATGACCCTGAGGAAGATGATGGGCAAGTCGTTGGCATAATAACCGATAGGGATTTACGCTCAAAAGTAGTGGCTAAAGGACTTGATTTTAATACTCAAGCAAAAGAGATTATGTCGACTAACTTAGTGCTTTTAGATGCTAATGACTATATTTTCGAAGCCGTACTGGCCATGCTTAGAGACAACTTACATCATTTGCCTGTAGTACAAAAAAGACGTCCTATAGGAGTTATATCACTCTCTGATATTTTACGTTATGAATCGCAAAGCAGCTTATTACTTGTGCGCGGCATACTTGCTCAACAAACAATTGAGGATTTAGCGCATTATGCACGCCAATTACCCAATGTATTTGTACGCATGGTTAATGAAGATGCAAATTCACACATGATTGGTACTGCCATGGCTGTTATCGGGCGTACATTTAAGCAAAGATTACTCGTATTAGCTGAAGAAAAATTTGGCCCACCTCCCGTTCCTTATTGCTTTATTGCACTGGGCTCAATGGCTCGCGACGAGCAACTTATTGTAACTGATCAAGATAACGCATTAATTTTAGATGACAGTTACGACGACGAAAAACATAATGAATATTTTCAAAATATCTCAGACTTTGTTTGTGATGGCCTAGCGCAATGTGGTTATACCTATTGTGATGGCGAAATAATGGCGTCGTTTAAAAAGTGGCGTAAAACTCGCTCAGAGTGGTTTGATCAATTTGCTGATTGGATTGCTCAGCCAAAACCACAAGCGCTGCTTAATAGTTCTATATTTTTTGATTTAGACGGGGTGTGGGGTAAAACTAAGTGGGCTAATGAGCTTAAAATATTTATAGCGAAACAAAGTAAAGCGAATCGTATATTTCTAGCTAACATGGCAGCAAATGCTCGAAATAGAACACCGCCACTTGGTTTTTTTAAAGGCTTTGTTATGGAGCATAATGGCCAGCATAAACGTTCAATGAACTTAAAGCGAAGAGGTACAGCACCGCTTTCTGATGTTATACGCGTGCATGCGTTAGCGATTGGTTCGCGTAAACAAAATTCGTTTGAGCGTTTAGAAGATATTATTGAAGCTAAACTATTACCGCAGGGTAAAGCCCAAGATTTACGTGATGCACTTGAGTATATTGCTATGATGCGAATTCGTCATCAAGCGTGGCAAATAGAGAAGGGCGAAGAGCCTGATAATGACTTAGATCCACATTTATTGTCTCCGTTCGAGCAGCGAAATTTAAAAGAGGCGTTTGCTATTTTAGAAAAAGCACAAAGCTATTTAAAATTTAGCTACACAGCAAATTCTGGTGTGAAGTAGCCTATGAATCCACGTAATTATAAAGTACTTGATTGGCAAGCTAGATATAACGAGCTTGCCAACAACACCAAAAATAAATTGTTAAAACACTTTTATGCAGGTGCTTATAACCAAGATAAAGCCGCAGTAGAAGATGTGCCTTTTGTAGCAATGGACTTTGAAACAACAGGTTTAAATAGCCAGAACGACGATATTGTGAGTGTTGGCTTAGTGCCATTTAATTTAAAGCGTATTTATTGTAAGCACAGCCGGCATTGGGTTGTTCAACCTAGACGTAACCTGCATGAAGAGTCTATTTTAATCCATGGAATAACGCACTCTGAGGTGGATGACGCTCCTGACTTTAACCGAATTATTGAACCTTTACTTGAAGCGCTAAGTGGCAAAGTTGTCGTGGTGCATTACGCTGCAATAGAGCGCCATTTTTTAAATAATGCGTTATTACTGAGGCTTAAAGAAGGTATTGAGTTTGCACTTGTTGATACAATGGAGTTAGAAAAAAGAGCACTAAAAGCAAGGCAGGGAGTATTAGGTCGATTGTTTAACACAAAACTTGGCTCACTCAGATTAACAGATTGCCGTGCGCGTTATTCTTTGCCCGCGTATCAAAACCATAATGCATTAACAGATGCTCTTGCTACCGCTGAGCTATTACAAGCGCAGCTGAGTCATCATTACCGTGTAGATACTCCAATTTCAGAGTTGTGGGTATAATACCAATTAGATCACTTTATTAAGCGAATTGATAATCTTAAATAGTTATACCAACCTGCATAAATCTTTGATCAATTTAACGAATTAAATTTCACTATAACGTCGTTAAAAATTTTTGCCTAGTTCTAGCGTAATTTTCTTAACGTTAAATAGACCCTATATAAGCAGATTGGTATTAAACAAATAAGCGCCGCAAAAAATTGCGGCGCTTTGTTACTAAGTAAAAGTACTACTAAGTAAAAGTGTTACCTAAAAGTATTATTTAATTGGGCGAGGCTCAGTTCGCAAACCTAAAACTAAGCTTAAACACATAAATAACAATACAATAGTGAAAGGTAAACCTGCCGATACAGAGCCAGCTTGAAGTGCTTGAATCGCTTCAGTCCCGCCTATCCAGAGTAATGCAGCGGCTACCGCACCTTGAGTAACAGCCCAAAAAATACGCTGTGGTACTGGAGCATCAATTTTGCCACCGGCAGTGATTGAATCAATTACCAAAGAACCAGAGTCCGATGACGTAATAAAAAACACTAATACTAGTACAATCGCAATAAACGATAAGATATTAGATAGAGGTAATGCATCAAACATCTGGAACATAGCCAGAGGTACTTCAGTTAAGCCATTAGCACCTAATTCACCCACACCATTAACTACTTGGTCAATAGCAATGCCGCCGTATATCGACATCCATAAAATAGTAACAGCAGTAGGGACAAGTAATACCGCAATTAAAAATTCACGAATTGTACGACCACGTGAAACACGCGCGATAAACATACCTACGAATGGTGACCAAGAAATCCACCACGCCCAATAAGATACGGTCCAACCGTGCATCCAAGTTTCATCTTCACGACCATGAGGATTACTTAGTGGAATTATATTTTCTATATAGCCCATAACAGTAGTCGGGATATTACCTACAGAAACAGCAAAGCCTACTAAAAAAACAAAGATAAGCAAAACTAAGGCGATTAGCATATTGGCATTACTAAGTACCTTAACGCCGCCATCAATCCCACGAACTACTGAAACAATAGCTAAAAGTGAAACACCTATAATGACTAAAATTTGTGAACCAACTCCGCCTGAGGTACCAAATACATGGTCTATACCTGCAGAAGCTTGCTGTGCCCCAAGGCCTAAAGAAGTAGCAAGACCAAACAGGGTTGCAAGTACGGCTAAAATGTCGATAAGGTGACCTGGCCAGCCCCATGCTCTATCACCTAAAATAGGATAAAAGATAGAACGAATAGAAAGCGGTAAGCCTTTATTATAAGTAAAAAATGCAAGCGAAAGTCCGACAACTGCATAAATAGCCCACGGGTGAAGGCCCCAGTGGAACATAGTCGCACCCATTGCTACTTTTGCTGCATCGGGTGTATTAGGTGTTACGTTCAGTGGTGTTTCAAACCAGCCTGTATAATATGCGAGTGGTTCAGCAACGCCCCAAAACATTAAGCCAATACCCATACCAGCAGCAAATAACATAGCTAGCCATGAAATACGTGAATGAGTCGGTTTAGCATCATCACCACCTAAACGAATGTTACCGTAAGGTGAAACAATAAGCGCTAAACAAAAAACAACGAAAAAATTAGCAGCCCACATAAATAAGGCGTCAAAGTTATTGATGATATCTGTTTTTATACCATCAAGCGCAGATTTAGCCGTTTGTGGATCGGTAACAAGAATGGCGATTAAAAAAATGACAATCAGTCCGGCACTTATGCCGAAAACAGAGTTATGTATATCAAGCCCCCATTTTTGTACGTTGTCTTGACCTACAGTGTAGTCTGTACTGTCAATACTATATTTGTCATGATTTTCCTTCATGCAATACCTCTTTAGTTGTCCTAACAAGCCAAAATAAATTCGGCGTCATATCGAATTACATTAGCCTTTAAATATTAAGTAAAAGTAATACCGTAATTATTTGAAGACTAACTAATTTGAAGAGTGATCATACAGCTAGTAGTGTATGAGTTAAATATTAAATGTAAATGAATTTGTATTTAAATCGCTGTTTATATGGCCAAATTCATGATTCTTTTGTTTAAAAGCTCTAAAATTATAAATTCAGTGAACGTTAAAAATTAGTTTGCTATTAAAAGTATTAATTTACTTGGTTAAGTAAAAAAAGATCACTTTTAAGCAACTTAATTGATGCTTAAATATTAGAGCTTGTTGACCTTTTAGGATTAAAATTTTTTCTATTTAGGAGCAGTTTAATCGATCCTAGGTTTGTAACCTAACGGTGCGGTTACAAACCTGCGTTATTCTACATGCTCAAATACACATGAGAATAATTAAAAACTGAGCAGCAAAGAGCAAATTTCTCTCTAGGGCTAGTATAAATTTATAAGCTGAGAAGCATCTTTAATCAAGTTGTAATATGAATATGATTTAACACAATACTGGGCTATATTTTATAAATAGATAGGAAAAGGATTAATACTATTATGCGTGAATGCGCTTTAAACAATACCAATCAAACCGAACTTGTGAAACGCTTTTGCAGCGTTAGAAGCGAAAGTTTGGCTATTATTGAACCTCTCACTTTAGAAGATTGCCAGCTACAAGCTATGGCAGATGTCAGTCCAAGCAAATGGCATTTAGCGCACACCACCTGGTTTTTTGAAACGTTTTTACTTAGCGTTCATTGTAAACAGTACACAGTGTTTAACTCTCACTATAAAATGCTTTTTAATTCTTACTACAATGGTATTGGAGAGCAATTTAAGCGGGCCAACCGAGGTAGTTTATCCAGACCTGGTTTAGATGAAGTGTTAGCTTATAGAAAGCATGTAGATAGCTGCATTATTGAATTGCTTAAGAGCGAAGTTAGTCCACAAATTAAAGATATTATTGATCTTGGATTAAACCACGAGCAACAGCATCAAGAGCTGATGCTTATGGATATAAAATATAACTTTTCTGTAAATCCATTTTTCCCGCAATATAAAACATCGCTTTTAAACAGCCGAAACAAACCAATTCATATTAAGCCTCTTAATTTTATAAACTTTGAGCAAGCCATTATTAATATAGGCACAAATGCCGACGACGAATTTGCATATGATAACGAGTTACCTAAGCACCAAGTATTAATTCATCCATTTAGCTTTGCTAACAGGTTAGTCACCAATGGTGAATATTTAGAGTTTATAAATACCGGTGGATATAGCGACCCACAGTATTGGCTGAGCGACGGTTGGGCAAACATTCAAAATAACAAATTAACACAGCCATTATATTGGCATTGCATAAATAACGAGTGGTTTGAGTTTACACACTATGGGTTGCAACCTCTTAATTTAAATACACCCATCTGCCATGTTAGTTATTTTGAGGCCAGCGCCTATGCTAATTTTGTAAAATCGCGTTTGCCTACCGAGTTCGAATGGGAATATGCGGCTAAGAACGATTATTTGGTTGAAGCAGAAGAACGTTATCTCACACCTCAACCAGTAAAAGGTGATACTAAAATAAGTCAGTTAACTGATTCATGCTGGCAATGGACGAACAGTGCATATTTACCATACCCCGGTTTTAAACCTATTGAAGGCGTAGCAGGGGAATACAATGGTAAATTTATGAATAACCAAATGGTATTACGCGGCGGGTGTGTGTTTACCCCTCAAAACCATTTACGACAAACATACCGTAATTTTTATTACCCGCACCAAGCGTGGATTTGCAGCGGAATTAGACTAGCTAAGGATATAGTATGAGCCAAATAACAGCGATTAAGCAAAGCAACATAACCGACACTGAATTTTTAAATGACGTTGTGGATGGGTTAACTCAACAACAAAAAACACTTCCGTGTAAATATTTTTATGATGATAAAGGCGCTGCATTATTCGAGCAAATAACAACACTGCAAGAATATTATGTAACACGCACAGAGCTTTCTATTTTAGAGCAGCACTCACACGCAATTGGCAAAATGCTTCCCGAAAACCTCTCTATTATAGAGCCAGGTTGTGGCTCTGGTAAAAAAGTAGCGTATTTACTAGCGCATATGGAAAACGTAAAAACCTTTGTTCCGTTTGAAATATCTGAAGAAATGCTTAGTTACTCACTTGCACATTTGTCGCCTTTGTTTCCTGAGCTAGCAATTTCACCTCTACTAGGCGATTTTACGCATAGCCAAATGGTTAAGCAGTTAACCAAAGATACCGCTTTAGACAGTCAAACTAACTTAGTGTACTTTCCGGGCTCTACTCTTGGTAATTTTGCTCCTGTAAAAGCGATTGAGATTATGAATAATTTCCATCGCTTATGCGGTTTAAACGGGTATGTGTTAATTGGCATTGATTTAGTAAAAGAGCGCCAAGTGCTACTTGATGCCTACAACGATAAAGCGGGAGTCACCGCTGCGTTTAATAAAAATTTACTGGAACGTATTAATAACGAGCTAAATGGCACATTTAATTTAGATAACTTTAGCCACGAGTCACGCTTTAACGAGCAACATAGCCGTATCGAAATGCATTTAGTAAGTAATTGTACTCAAAGTGTGATTATAAACGATCAGCAAATAGACTTTATAGAAGGTGAGAGCATTCATACAGAAAACTCTCATAAGTACACGCCTGAGTCGTTTAAGCAGCTTGCAGCGCAGGCTAATTTAAAGTTAGAGCAAACGTGGCAAGACGATAATAATTATTTTGCATTGTGCTTATTGAGGCCGCTTTAAACAGTTACTTAGACTATGTTTAGTAAATCAGAACTTTAGCATTGTTAAATTCATAGTTTAGCAATGCGCCATTATTTGATTGCTGTATAAGCTTGGCTTTATTTAAACCGTACAGTCTAAATAGCAGTGGGGCAATAACCGATAGAGCAGAGCCGGTAGCACTGTCTTCATTAACACCAAACTGAGGGGCAAAGTATCTAAACTGCACTATGGCAGTTTTTTCATTTATATTTTGTATATTAAGCGCAATAACTGCATTTTTATGGGCTTTACTCAAAGCTTTAAAATCAACGCGTAAGCTTTTTAAATCCTGCTTTTCATCTGGGTTTTTATTAAATTCTTTATCAAATTCTTCACTAAATTCCTTATTAAATAATACAACCGTGTAACCGTTTTTATCACCGGTGCTATAGGCTGCTTTTATTGCTAATGAAAACACGTTTTGTAACTCATCTTTAGCTAATTTGCTTTTTTGTGGCTCTATGCTTTTTAGTAATAGCTGAGCGCGTTGTTTTTTTTCTTTTATAGTAAAACGCTCATTACTCATTGAAGTAAATACTTCAGGGCAATAACCCAAATGGTCTATTAAAAAATTAGCGGCTGCTAAAGTGCCATGCCCACAGCGTTTAATTTCACTGGTTTGATTAAACCAACGAATTTTACAATGGCGTTTAGTTATTTCATTTTGATTTAAAAAAACGGTAGCAGGGTGAATTGATTGTGATGCAATATATTGCATTGTTTTTGAAGTTAACCCATTTTCATAAATAACAATTAAAGCACTAGAGCCTTTTAAGTTATTTGCAGGGCTATAAAAAACAGATTCGGTGGAAGTAAGTTTTATAAAGCGAAGCGTAAGCCATTTGGGCTTACGCTTCGTTAAACAAAGAGTGTTAACCTTTGCTTGCATATGCGTCGTTATGAACGCCCGCAGCACGACCTGATGGATCAGCATTGTTTTGGAACGATGCGTCCCATGCAAGTGCTTCAGGAGTCGAACACGCTACCGATTTACCATGCGGTACACATTTAGCTGATGCATCACCAGGGAAATGCGATTCAAAAATAGTACGGTAGTAGTAAGCTTCTTTTGAATCTGGCGTATTAATAGGGTATTTAAATTTCGCATTTTCAAGCTCTTGATCGCTCACTTGCTCATTTACAAACTCTTTTAACGTATCAATCCAGCTGTAGCCTACACCGTCTGAAAATTGCTCTTTTTGACGCCATAGCACTTCATCAGGTAAGTAACCTTCAAAGCCTTCACGTAAAATGTGTTTTTCAATTTTTCCATCTTTACACATTTTAGCTTCAGGATTGATACGCATAGCAACATCAACAAATTCTTTATCAAGAAACGGTACACGTGCTTCTACGCCCCATGCCGCCATTGATTTATTAGCACGTAAACAGTCAAACATATGCAATTTTGATACTTTACGGTTTAACTCTTCATGAAACTCTTGTGCGTTTGGCGCTTTATGGAAGTATAAGTAACCACCAAATAACTCATCTGCACCTTCACCCGATAACACCATTTTAATACCCATGGCTTTAATTTGGCGAGCCATTAAGTACATTGGTGTAGAGGCACGAATTGTTGTTACATCGTACGTTTCAATGTGGTAAATCACTTCACGTAATGCATCAATGCCTTCTTGAATGGTAAAAATGATAGGGTGGTGAATAGTACCAATCATGTCAGCTACTTTTTGTGCAGCAGCTAAATCTGGTGAGCCTTCAAGGCCTACTGAAAAAGAATGAAGCTTAGGCCACCATGCATCACTTTCGTCGTTATCTTCAATACGTTTTGCGGCAAAGCGCTGCGTAATAGCAGAGATAACCGATGAGTCTAAGCCACCAGAAAGTAATACACCATAAGGTACATCACACATTAGCTGGCGTTTAACTGCTGCTTCTAATGCGTCTTTAACGTCTTGGGCTTCTGCGCTGTTATCTTTAACTGCATCAAATGTTTCCCAATCACGCTTGTAATAAGGCGTCATTTTGCCATCTTTGCTGTACAGGTAATGCCCTGGAGGAAATTCTTCAATGTGCTTACAAATTGGAGAAAGTGCTTTTAGCTCAGAAGCAACGTAAAAGTTACCGTGCTCGTCGTGACCGGTGTAAAGCGGGATAATACCAATATGGTCACGGCCAATTAAGTAGGCGTCGTTTTCTTCGTCGTATAAACAAAATGCAAAAATGCCGTTTAGGTCATCTAAAAAGTCAGGCCCTTTTTGTTTATATAGCGCTAAAATAACTTCACAGTCTGATTGAGTTTGAAAAGTAAAATCAACGTCTAGCTCTGCTGCAAGTTCTTTATGATTATAAATTTCGCCATTAACAGCTAAAATATTTGTTTTCTCTGGGTTGTACAAAGGCTGTGCACCGCTTGATACACCAACAATAGCTAAACGTTCATGCACTAAAATAGCTTTTTCAGATGCATATACACCAGACCAATCCGGACCACGGTGTCTAAGTAGCTTTGACATTTCAATTGCTTGGGTACGCAATTGAGTGGGATCAGATTTAATATCTAATACCCCAAAAATTGAACACATAGTAACTCCTCATTCCTATTATGTGTGCAGCAGAGCCAATTTGCTGTACTGCGAAACCTTGTTTTATCAGAAAAAATTACTCAAGTCACATAGCTTTTACAATTAATTAAGAATAATTTATGCACCAAGCTAGATGTAAATGCACCAAAGTGGTTAATGCGTGGTGCCTGCTGCTATTTTTACGTCACTATTGTTGTTCAAAGCTTGTGCGATCATAACCTTTAAACCGTTAATAATGGTTTCTTTACTCATGCTTGGTGCGCCATTGTGGTGCACGGCTTGGCTTGGTAAATAAGGAACATGTACTAAGCCACCTTTCATCACCGCGCAGTGATCGTTTATGTAATGCATAAGGCCATACATAACGTGATTACACACATAGGTGCCTGCCGTATTTGAAATAGCAGCAGGGATATTACTGTTGTGCAATGCTTGTAACATACGCTTTATGGGTAAGTTTGTGAAATAGGCATCAGGGCCATTTTTTTCAATTGGCGTATCGATAGGCTGCTTACCCGCATTGTCTTTAATGCGTGCATCGTCAACGTTTATTGCAATACGCTCGATTGATATTTCACTTCGCCCACCAGCTTGTCCTATACACAAAACAACCGCCGGGTTATGCGACTCAATGGCGTTTATAAGCTGACTGATAGACGTATTAAATTCACAGGCAAGTTCTAGTGTGCATATTTTGTGTTTCATGATGATAGTTTCATCAAGTTTTTGCACTGCTTGCCAAGAAGGATTGATAGTTTCGCCTCCAAAAGGAGCAAAACCGGTTATTAATACACACGGCATAGTAGAAGTTGATTTAGTCATTAAACACCAAGCTATACATTAAAATAATATTAACGGCGAGTAAGGTAACTGCCGTCGGAATTTGGGCCTTTATTACATAGTACTTATCTTTTAAGTCTAGGGCGTGTTGATTCTAGAATATTTTATAGGTTATTTTTAAGAGCAAGACTTAATTGATGTAAGTGACCGTCAAGTTTTAGCTTTGCTTTTGTTGCTTCTTCAAACGTTACATATTTAAATTCAACTGTATCTAAAGGTCTAAATTGTGCAAATTGATGTAAGTCGGCTTCAATAACTGTTCCTAAAAGAGGATAGCCCCCAGTGGTTTGTCCATCGTTAAGTAGCACAATAGGGTCACCATTTGGTGGTAGTTGAATGCTCCCAGGACTTACACCCAGTGATGGCAAAGAGTGCGAATGCACCAAGCTATTCTTATTATGCTCAAGCCTTACGCCCATTCGATTACTGTTAGTACTGACTTTGAATGCAGTTGCTGCAAAGGTATCCAATAATGGCTTACCCAGTAAGTTAGCGTGAGGGCTCGGGTACAAGCGTATAATTTTGCGCTGAGGTGGAGCAATTGCACCTACTTTTATAAACTTTCCATAATAAGGAGTAATAGGTATTTCATCACCTGTGGTGAGAGCTCTACCTTCAATACCACCAAAACGTGCATTTAAATCTGTAGATTTAGAGCCCATAACCTCAGTATTTTGTATACCGCCTTTCACCGCAAAATAAGCTCTTAAGCCCGCTCTACCTGTACCAAAGCTAAGCACTTGCTTGTTTTTAACTGCGTATGTCCAACCAGGGTAGATTGCTTGCCCATCAAGGGTTGCTTGCAAATCTGCACCATGAAGTGCAATTACTGTGTCGCAAGTAAATTCAAGTTCGCACAAACCAACGGTTATTTCTAAAACGGCATCATTGTCGTTATTGTTAAGTAATCTATTAGCAATTATTTGCGCAAAGGGGTCTAAGCTGCCCGCTTTGCTTACACCTAAATGGCGGTAGCCATTACGGCCAAAATCCTGAATTGTAAGCAATACACCACTTTTAAGTACTTTAATCATGAGTTGCTCCTTTATTAACTAGCGGAACAAATTCAAGCGTATCGCCAGATTGAATTAAACAAGGTTGCGCAGAGGTTGAATCAAACAAAGAGGTATTTGTATGGCCTATTATGTGCCAACCGCCTGGCGTATCCGCAGGGTAAATTCCGGTTTGTGCAGCACCTATCGCAACAGAGCCTTTAGGAACCCTAGTACGTGGCTCATCACGCCTTGGGGTATGTAATTGCTCATCTAAGCCGTGAAGGTAGGCAAAGCCGGGCTGAAAGCCTAAAAATAATACGTGGTACTTGGCTTTACTATGAATATTAATAACCTCATCAGCGCTTAAATTATGATAGTTAGCCACGTAATTAATATCCTCGCCATTGTATGTGGTTTCAATTAAGTGATGCTGCCCCTTAAAAGTACTGCTTTTAATGTCATCCCACAGCGAGGGTAGCACTTGTAGCCACTTATTTAAGTGTTTATCAGATTTTAAATAAAGAGTGAGCGAGTTCATAGCTGGGACTAAATCGGTAAATTCATCAGTGCTTTTACAGTGGTTGGTTAAAGCCCAAATTTTCTTTTGAATGGAGAGTTTATCTTTTGCGTCTAAATGCGATGCATCAAACAGTAAGCTACTGTTTGTTAATGCATAAATATGAGGAGTTGGCTTCATTAAATAAACCTATTAGTACAACATAATTTAAACGTAACACAGTTTTATTAATTTATTTACACCATTGCGACTAAGTGGTTATTTTTATTTGCTCAGCTTGGTTTAAGAGTGTTTTTATATTTAATTAATCGTATTTAACTTATTGAAGACCAAAACTAAATGCACTTCGTACTAAATAAGTAATTAGGTTGAAATGAAAATTAAGGTAAGGAGGTCTTAATTAGCACGCACTTGTTTAAGAGGTACATTATGAAACACCAGCATTTATTATATTTATCAGGCGCTGCTATTATATTTAGCGCAGGCAGCTTTGCTTTATCTATGGAAAAGGTCGAGCACAGCAATATAGAAGCCACCATGCATGTAGAAACCATTGTACTTGGATCAGGTTGTTTTTGGGGGGCTGAAAAACGCTACGAAGCGCTTAATGGCGTTATTGATGCTGAGTCGGGTTATGCCGACGGCAATGGCTTTAAAGCAACATACAGAAACATTACTGATCAGTCTCGTCGCTTTGACGAAAACAACTATGCTGAAGTTGTACAGGTTATGTATAACAGTAATATAATTTCGGCTGAAGATTTACTAAAAAACTATTTTGAAAGCCACGATCCTACGCAAAAAAATCGCCAAGGTAACGACATTGGTACGCAATATCGCTCAATTGTATTAACGACTACCGATGCGCAAGCTAAAGTAGCTGAGCAAGTTAAATCGCAATATCAGCAGCTTTTAACTGATGCGAGCTACGGCAAAATTGAAACGGTTATTAAACCACTTACAGGTTTTGTATCGGCAGAAGAGTATCACCAAAATTATCTACAAAAGAACCCTAATGGCTATTGTCCTGATCATTCAACAGGCGTTGTTTTTAATAAAAAACCCGTAGAAAAAGTCGATAACAGTGACTTACTCGCAGGTAAGCAGATCGTAGTCTTAGATTCACGTGAATACTGCCCATACTGTGAAAAATTTAAAAAAACAGTCGCAAATGATTACAAAGGGACTATACCAATGTCGTTTCGCCATGCTGACCAGCTTAAAGGTTTAACTATTAAGTCAGCCACGTGGGCAACACCGACTATTTTGTTTTTAGAAAATGGCATTGAAGTATATGGGCGTCAAGGTTATGCAACACCTGAAGAATTTTATAAAGCATTGGGTGCATTTAAGTTAGGTAAAAGTGACGCTTATAAAGTCGCATTTGATGCAAGAACAGATAGACCTTACTGTAAAGAGTACAAGGAGTTTAAAAATACACCTGATGGCACTTTTGTTGATAAATTAAGTGGAGAGCCACTATTTGATACACGTGATAGATTTAATTCAGGCACTGGTTGGTTGTCGTTTAAGCACCCAGTAAAAAGTAGTGTAACGCAGCATGACGATAGCAGCTGGGGAATAACACGTATTGAGCTTCGCTCTAAAAGTACAGGTATTCATCTTGGTCATTTATTCCCAGGAGAAGGCCCTAGAGGCACAGACCGCTACTGTATAAACGCAACAGTACTCGATTTTGTACCAAGAGATAAAAGCTAAACCTTTTACTTTGTAAAGCCTGATTTTAATCAGGCTTTTTTTTTGCATAAAATAAAATAGATTTATCATATTTTTTGCAAATTTGTTAAAATTAAAGCGTTCAGCTACACATCAATCAATAATATTACTTAGGTTATAAATGAATCAATTTATAAAAATAACAACGCAGTTAATGTATTTGCCTTTAGCTTTATTAATTTTTATAACCGATGCTAAGTCGGCAACGCACTATGTCGTCGGCGTAGAGAATATAGAGTATCTACCTTACTTTGATGGTAGTGGAGCAAATGGTGCTGACTATTATGGCTTCAGTGAAGAGTTGCTAACTTTGTTTGCACAGCAGCACGACTTTAAATTTGAGTTTTACACGCTGCCAATTAATCGTCTTTATAAAGAATTTATTGATCACCATCATGTTGATTTTAAATATCCAGATAATCCTCAATGGAAACCAAGTTATAAAGCTTCCTTTGATGATTTAAATGAAATTATTTATTCGCAGCCAACCGTTGTGACTAAAACGGGTATTGCGAGTTTAAATAAAAATATCACTATTGATGAATGCGTTAGTTTTGCAACGGTGAGAGGGTTTACGTCTCAAAGCTTTAAGCCTTTAATGAACAACGAAAACGTTGAGCTAATTGAAACCGCTAATGTAATGGAATTAATTGAGATGCTTTTAAAAGAGCGGGTAGAGTGCATCTACATATCTAACGATGTATTAAATTATAATATCGTTAAATACTTTAAATTAACCCGACCCGTTTATTTTCAAAACGAATTGCCGACAGATTTACAAGCATTTTCATTATCATCGATTGACTACCCTGAGGTAGTTAAGCAATTTGATACATTTTTGCTTTCACATAAAGCGCAGATACGTAAATTAAAAAAAGAATATCAAATAAAAAATTAACTAAAAAAGCCCCGTAAGTTATAACTTACGGGGCTTTTTACAAAGGTATTTAACCTGTATATAGCTATATTATGTATGTGGTTTAATAATAAAAACAGTTCAAGCCAAGTCACCACCTAACTTGAACCGTTTTTCACACTGACAACATCTTCACACACAATATAAAGATTCTGTTTGCTACGCTCTCAAAGCATTTGTATTGCATATCATGTGGTTTGAGCCAAGAATAAAAACAGTTCAAGCCAAGTCACCACCTAACTTGAACCATTTTTCACACTGACAACATCTTCACACACAATATAAAGATTCTTTTCACTGCAAGGTTTGAGTCACTAAAACTCAAAAGGTTGCATTTATTACTCTTAATAAACAATTAAACTTAATTGTTTCGAGCTGATGAAGTAACTTTAATATTTAACTCTATTTTCGACAAACGATAAAAATAAAACCAATGAGTGAAAAAAATTTAACTATAGACTTTAGTCTGGGCTGTGGTTTTAATAGATTGTATTTTAAAGAAATTACTGAAAAATAATACCAATTCCATTAAGTATGTGATCTAAATTTTACGCCGAAAAAATAATTCAGTTCTAGGCGTAAATTGATGTAAATGGTTGTTCCCTTTGCGAAATTTACAACAAAGAAATGGGTTGTTTTAGCAAGTAAAATAGATCAGCTATTTATTGGAGTTGGTATAAAGTGAGGTTTAGGATTTAGACGAACCATAAATACAACACACAATGGCTGTATTAATAAGTTCGCCTAATAGAGAGTTACTCTTGAATTTTTCTAAATGTGCTTACAACCCACTTCGCAAATAAATCAAGCGGGTGATTAGGTGTGCTTGATTCGTGCTGCACTAAATAATACTTATCTTTAGTTGTTAAAGGCTGTTCAAATAACTTATAGAGCCACTGCTCATCTAACCAGCTTTGACTGATAGGTAGTGGAATAAGTGCAATCCCCATACCCTGTTGCGCAGCACGTGCTACACCAAACATACTATCTATTTGAATAATTTGAGAAGGAGAGAAGTCATCAATTCCTGCTTTTTCGGCCCACTGATGCCAGGCCCAAGGGCGAGCTTTGTGTAGTATTAGCGGAACTTGGTTAAGCGCTTGACGGTGATCGTCCCTCCACTGATCGAGCAGCTTTTTATTACATGCAGGGATATATTCAAGATTAAATAGCTCTGTTGCAGAACCTTCAGTGGGTTTACTCGATGATAATACAATAGATAAATCGCTATGACGGGTTATTTCTTTACGTGTTTTAAGCGTATCCATTTGCAGGTTTATATTAGGGTGCTCTGACGTCCACTCACTTAATTTAGGCATGAGTAGTTCGCTGGCAAAAAACTCAGGCAACGTAATCGTCAAATTTGTATTTTGCTGCATCTGACTAAACTCATTAATGGTGCCTTCTAACATAGTGATAATAGGAGACACAGCATCAAAAAAGTTTTTACCCGCAGTGGTTAAACTAATTGAACGCGTTTTACGTTGAAAAAGTTCAATACCAAGTTGTTCTTCAAGTTGTTTTATTTGGTGGCTCACTGCCGAAGGTGTTAAGTACAGTTCATTAGCTGCATGCTTAAAACTTAGGCTTCTTGCTGCAAAGCAAAAAGAGCGAAGGCCACGAATAGGAGTTTGCATGTTTTCCAGTATTATTTAATTTATTGAGACGCCTTACTTAGGCAAAATTTGAACCAACTATTTAATACATAAATATCAGTAGGTTAAAAATAAATTTAACGATAGTTCACAAAAAGGGTGCAGACTATCCACAAAATAGTGCAAAGAATCTAAGCGCTTACATTTAATTTATATTTGTATTATAGATAAAATTTACTACAGATGTATGAATGACGGTAAAAATAATGGCAAAAGATAAAAAAAATCCCTCGTGAGAGGGATTTTGGGTAACTCAGCGCCATTGGCACTGGGAATGAGGTCGGTACAGGGTAAAGCGTTATTTTTAAGCTAAAGCCTAAAAAACCATTTCTGGTACTTCACCGTCAACAAGTAATTTACCTGCTGTTTTACTAATGATTTCATCAACAGTTACGCCCGGAGCGCGTTCTAATAAATGAAATGCGCCGTCTTTAACTTCTAGTACGGCTAAATCTGTCACTATTTTTTTAACGCAATTAACGCCAGTAAGCGGTAAAGAGCAGGCTTCTAATAGTTTAGAGTCACCATGCTTACTTGCATGGGTCATAGTAACAATAATGTTTTTCGCGCCAGCGACTAAATCCATCGCGCCACCCATGCCTTTAATCAGCTTTTTAGGGATCATCCACGATGCGATGTTGCCGTTCTGGTCAACTTCAAATGCACCCAGAACAGTTAAGTCTACATGACCACCCCGTATCATGGCAAAACTATCTGCACTATTAAATATGGCTGCACCTTTAGCTGCTGTCACGGTTTCTTTACCCGCGTTAATCATATCGGCATCTAGCTCTGCTTTAGTAGGGTACGGGCCCATGCCTAAAAGGCCATTTTCGGACTGTAACATAACTTCAATATCATCCGGTACATAGTTTGCGACGAGTGTCGGAATTCCTATGCCCAAATTTACGTAGTAACCGTCTTGAAGTTCTTGTGCAACGCGCATTGCAACTTGTTCACGTGATAATGCCATAATTATGCTCCTGCTTAATCTCGTGTTGTTACACGTTCAATGCGTTTTTCAAAGCTGCCTTTAATAACGCGATTTACAAAAATACCCGGGGTATGAATTTGGCTTGGTTCAAGCTCGCCCGGCTCTACAATTTCTTCTACTTCGGCAACGGTAATTTTACCAGCCGTTGCTGCCATTGGATTAAAGTTCATGGCGGTGTGTCTAAACACTAAATTACCGTATCGATCGGCTTTCCATGCTTTTACTATGGCAAATTCACCTGTTATAGACTCTTCTAAAATATACGGGCGACCATTAAATTCTTTTACGTCTTTGCCTTCAGCCACAGGAGTACCGTAACCGGTAGCGGTGTAAAACGCAGGTATACCCGCGCCACCAGCACGCATTTTTTCAGCAAGTGTACCTTGAGGTGTAAGCTCTACATCAATTTCGCCACTCAATAACTGCTGCTCGAATAGGGCGTTTTCGCCAACGTACGAGGCAATTACTTTTTTAATTTGTTTGTCTTGTAATAAAATACCTAAACCAAAGTCATCAACACCACAGTTATTAGATACTACAGTTAAGTTTTTTGTTTGCATGTGCTTAATTTGTTTAATTAAGCCCTCAGGAATACCACATAAACCAAAACCACCGGCAATAATGGTATCGCCGTCTTTTAATCCTTCCATTGCAGCTTCGTAGCTATAAACTACCTTATCAAAACCGGCCATGAGTCTCTCCTCATTGTGTGCTATTTGTTGTTAACTATCTTGTATTAGTAGTGAGTTATCATTTTATAAGATAGCTATTTAGTGTGTAGTGCCACAGATACTTTGCTCACAGGTTGCTTACCAAGTGCTTTGGTTATCTCCCATCCAGCATCACTTAACCTTTGTAAATCAATTCCGTGTTCAATGCCAAGCCCTTGCAGCAAGTAAACTACATCTTCGGTGGCAACATTTCCTGACGCACCCTTAGCATAAGGACAGCCACCAAGGCCTGCAACTGCTGCGTCAACCGTTGCTATACCTAGGCTTAAGGCTGCGTAAATATTTGTAAGCGCTTGGCCGTATGTATCATGAAAATGCACGGCAAGTTTGGTTTTATCAATGTGCGTTAAAAGTAACTCGATTAATTGCGTTACTTCTTTAGCGGTGCCAACACCTATGGTATCGCCAAGGCTTACTTCGTAACATCCTAAATCTATTAGCTTTTGCGATACACTTAGTACTGCTTGTGGGTCAATTTCACCCTCATAAGGGCAACCTAGCACACAGCTTACATAACCACGTACGCGGATATTATTCGCTTTAGCAAACGCCATTACTTCGCTAAAACGTTCAATACTTTGCTCTATTGAGCAGTTTATGTTTTTTTGACAAAACGACTCACTCGCAGCGGTAAATATAGCAAACTCTTTAATGCCAACAGCATGCGCTGCTTGTGCACCTTTTAAGTTAGGTGTAAGGGCACTTAAATTTACGTCAGGTAAATCTAGCGCTGATATTACATCAGCTGAGTCTGCCATTTGTGGCACCCATTTAGGGGAGACAAACGCGCCAGCTTCAATATTTTTTAAACCTGCAGCGCTTAGGGCGTTAATAAGCGCTACTTTATCGGCTGTGCTTACTGTTTTTTCGTTTTGTAAGCCGTCTCGCGCGCCAACTTCAACAATACGTACTTTACTTGGAAAGGCACCCATTATGCACCTTCCTCAGTCGTATCTTCTACTATCGCAAGCAGAGCGCCATGCGTTACCAATTCACCTTCACCAAAACAGTAGCTTTTTAAAATACCGTCGTGAGGCGCGTTAAGCGTGTATTCCATTTTCATGGCTTCGATAATAACAACCGCATCACCTTTGGTTATTGTGCTACCAATTTCAATTAAGTGTTTTACTACCGTGCCATTGAGCGGGGCGGCAAGGGGCAGTGCTTCGTTTTCGTGCGAACTAATATAATGTTTATCAACTAGTTCAAGCTTAGTTTGCAGTGCTTTATTCATCACCGTCACACTATTAGCTACTGTACTATTGCTCACGGTACTATTGCCCACAGTATTATTACCTAACGTAGTTACGTGTGCGCTGTGTTTTTCGCCGTTAATAAATACAGTGCATAGGCCGTTATTTAATGTGCCTTGTAGGGTAAATACGTGCTCGTTATGCGTAATACTATAGCCCGCTGTGGTTTTTATAGCGCTTAGCTGTAAATCGGCAAAAGGAATTTTAATTGCTTGCGGCGCATTGAGTGTAAAACCGCTTAGTTGTTGCCAAGGGCTTACACTCTTTGATGCATTTTGTGTGTTAGTTAACGACTCTAAATACGCAAAAGCACCAATAAGTTGGCTTGCTTGCAACAGCTGCTCATCAACCGCTACTAACGAGTCACCTTGCTCTGCAATAAAGTGTGTACTTGGCGCACCTTGTTTAAACGTAGGGTGGCTTGCTAAGTTATGTAAAAAGCCAATGTTAGTGCTAAAACCCGCTAAATGAAATTGCTCAAGGGCGTGTTGTAAACGGCTCAAGGCTTGTTCGCGATTGTCGTCGTGCACAATAAGTTTTGCAATCATCGGATCGTAAAACGGGCTGATTTCGTCGCCTTGTGCAATGCCTGTATCAATGCGTACAAATTCACTGTTAAGGGGTGTATGTAACGCTTCAATAGTGCCCGAGCACGGAATGAAGTCGTTGGCTGGATCTTCTGCGTATATACGCGCTTCAAAACTATGACCCTGCAATTGAATATCACTTTGTGTTAGTGGCAATGTTTGCCCACCCGCAATATTAATTTGCCAGTTGACTAAATCTACACCGGTTACCATTTCGGTCACGGGGTGCTCTACCTGTAGGCGCGTATTCATTTCCATAAAGAAAAATTCATCGCCACACAGTAAAAACTCAACCGTACCTGCGCCTCTATAATTTATAGCCAGTGCACAGCGTACAGCTGCTTCGCCCATTTCTTTACGTAGCTCGTCAGATAAACCCGGAGCAGGGGCTTCTTCAATTACTTTTTGATGACGGCGTTGCAAAGAACAATCACGATCGCCTAAATAAACACAGTTACCGTGGTTATCTGCAAATACTTGTACTTCAACATGGCGAGGCTGGTTTACGTAGCGCTCAAGCAATACTAAATCGTTACCAAAACCGGCAATAGCTTCACGTTGCGCACCTTGTAGTGCACTCATAAAGTCTTTTGCTTTTTCAACTACGCGCATGCCTTTACCACCGCCACCAAAGGCGGCTTTAATAAGTACAGGGTAGCCAATTTTTTCAGCTTCAGTTTGTAAAAAAGCAGGATCTTGTTTATCGCCGTAATAACCTGGCACTAACGGCACATTGGCAGCGGCCATTATTTCTTTAGCACGGGTTTTAGACCCCATAGCTTCAATACTGCTTGCTGGTGGCCCTACAAAAGCAATATTGTTCGCTTCGCAGGCTTTAGCAAATTCGCTGTTTTCAGATAAAAAACCGTACCCCGGGTGAATACAATCAGCGCCGCAGTCTTTGGCTACTTGTAAAATTTTGTCTGCCACTAAATACGAGTCTTTACTTGGCGCAGCGCCAATATGGTAAGCCTCATCAGCCATTTTTACGTGCTGGGCATGTTTGTCTGCATCAGAATAAACCGCGACCGTGGTTAAGCCCATTTGTTTTGCGCTGCGCATTACGCGGCACGCAATTTCTCCACGATTGGCAATCAGTATTTTTTGTAATCGTTGTGTGTTCATAATTAATCCTACAGTTGCCAAGCGGGTGGGCGTTTATCAAAAAAAGCAGTAAGCCCTTCTTGACCTTCTTCAGATACGCGAATTTTTGCAATACGCTCAGCGGTAAGTTCAATGAGTTCATCGGTAATCGGCTTATTTGCTACATCGTTAATTAATGCTTTGGCGGCTTTTACTGCTATAGGTCCGTTATCAATCAGTGTTTGCAGCATGTTATCGAGTGCACAGTCTAAATTACCGGTTACTTGATGAATTAAACCCAGTTGTTTAGCAGTATGCGCATCAAACACTTCAGCCGTTAAAAAGTATCTGCGCGCAGCACGTTCACCAATAGCCTTAATTACGTATGGGCTAATAACAGCCGGAATAAGGCCCAGCTTTACTTCGCTTAAACAAAATTGCGCATCGTCTTTACTAAGGGCTATGTCGCAACAAGCAATTAAGCCCAGTGCACCGCCAAAAGCAGCGCCTTGTACGGCGCAAATTGTTGGATGCGGCGAGCTTGCCAACACTTGCATTAATTTAGCTAATTGCATTGAGTCAGCTAAATTATCGGCGTAGTTATTATCCGCCATCGACTTCATCCAGGCTAAATCGGCACCGGCTGAAAAATGCTTACCTTCAGTTTTTAAAACCAAAGCGCGAATATCAAGCGTATTTGCATGTTCAATACACTGAATCAGCTCGTGTATTACTTCACTGTTAAATGCGTTTCTTTTTTCTGGGCGGCTTAACACAAGTACAGCCACATTAGATTTTGTTATTTGTAGTGTTACTGACATTTTGCGCTCCGGTTACATTCTAAATACGCCAAATTTCGAATCACGTTTTGGTGCGTTGTTCGCAGCCGTTAACGCAAGCCCTAATACATTACGCGTATCGGCAGGGTCTATAATGCCGTCATCCCACAAGCGGGCGCTGGCGTAATACGGATGACCTTGCTCTTCGTACTGATCAATAATTGGCTTTTTAAAGTCACTGATTTCTTGCTCGCTCATGCTTTGACCTTTGCGTGCTAAACCATCTTGTTTAACTTGCGCCATTACACCGGCTGCTTGCTCGCCGCCCATTACCGAAATACGGGCATTAGGCCACATCCACATCATGGTAGGTTCAAATGCACGGCCACACATTCCGTAGTTACCTGCGCCGTAAGAGCCGCCAATAAGTACTGTAAATTTAGGCACATCAGCACACGAAACCGCCATCACCATTTTAGCGCCGTGCTTTGCAATGCCTTCGGCTTCGTATTTTTTACCCACCATAAAGCCAGTAATATTTTGTAAAAACACCAAAGGAATATTGCGCTGAGCACACAGCTGAATAAAGTGCGCGCCTTTTTGCGCCGACTCACTAAATAAAATACCGTTATTAGCCACTATGCCAACAGGGTTGCCATAAATGCTGGCAAAACCGGTGACGAGCGTTTCACCAAAGTAGCGTTTAAATTCATCAAATGATGAGTCGTCCACTGTGCGCGCTATTACTTCGCGTACATCAAACGGCTTTTTAAGGTCGGTGCCTACAATGCCGTAAAGCTCGTTAATATCGTAACGTGGAGGCTTTACATCCTCTAGAAGAGGGGCTGTAGGGCGTGTGTAATTAATACGCTCAATACATTGGCGCGCTATAGACAGCGCATGAGCATCATTCTCAGCGTAGTGATCGGCAACACCCGACACTTTACAGTGCACATCGGCGCCGCCAAGTTCTTCGGCTGTTACTTCCTCGCCGGTTGCTGCTTTTACAAGTGGCGGGCCTGCTAAAAATATAGTGCCTTGATCTTTTACAATAATGCTTTCATCGGCCATTGCTGGTACATATGCCCCCCCTGCGGTACATAAACCCATTACCACGGCAATTTGTGGAATACCTTTACCCGACATACGCGCTTGATTATAAAAAATACGACCAAAATGCAGCTTATCGGGAAATACATCGTCTTGCTCTGGCAGGTTTGCACCGCCCGAATCAACCAAGTAAATACACGGTAAGTGGCAACGCTCTGCGATATCTTGTGCACGTAAATGCTTTTTAACAGTAAGCGGAAAGTACGTACCGCCTTTAACCGTGGCATCGTTTGCAATAATCATGCATTCAATGCCTTTAACACGGCCAATACCGGCTACAACACCGGCGCACGGTATTGCTTGTTCGTACACACCAAATGCCGCAAATTGTGAAATTTCTAAAAACGGTGAGCCTTCGTCAATTAACGTACTTATACGGTCGCGTACAAATAATTTACCACGGCCTTCGTGGCGCTCTTTTAATGCGGCGCCTCCGCCTTGGCTAATAGTGGCTACTTTACTGCGTAAATCATCCACCAGCGCTGACATGTTTTTATGGTTTTGCACAAACGTTGGATCGTGAGGATTAACGCTCGATTTTAAAATCGTCATGGTTTAATCCTTAACGGCTTTCAGTGAAAAGTTCGCGGCCAATAAGCATGCGGCGTATTTCTGATGTACCTGCACCAATTTCGTATAATTTGGCGTCACGCAGCAGGCGGCCTGTGGCGTATTCGTTTATGTAGCCATTGCCACCTAAAATTTGAATCGCATCGAGCGCCATTTTGGTTGCAAGCTCTGCGGCGTATAAAATTGCACCGGCGGCATCTTTACGGGTGGTTTCACCTCGGTCACAAGAGCGAGCTACCGTGTATACATATGAGCGCGCAGCATTCATTTGTGTATACATGTCGGCTACTTTACCTTGAATTAACTGAAACTGCCCAATAGGGGTGTCAAACTGTTTACGCTCATGAATGTACGGTACCACTATATCCATACACGCTTGCATTATGCCAAGCGGGCCTGCTGCAAGTACTACGCGTTCGTAATCAAGGCCACTCATAAGTACTTTAACGCCTTCGTTTAAGTTACCTAAAATGTTTTCCTCTGGCACTTCGCAGTTTTCAAATACCAACTCACAGGTGTTTGAGCCACGCATGCCTAGTTTGTCGAGTTTTTGCGCCGTAGAAAAACCCGGGAAGTCGCTCTCAACAATAAACGCGGTAATGCCTTTAGCACCTGCATCTAAATCTGTTTTAGCGTAAATAACTAACGTGTGCGCGTCTGGGCCATTGGTGATCCACATTTTATTGCCGTTTAAAATGTACTTATCGCCTTTTTTCTCAGCTTTAAGTTTCATTGACACAACGTCAGAGCCTGCATTAGGCTCGCTCATTGCAAGGGCACCAATGTGCTCACCACTAATAAGCTTAGGTAAGTATTTTTCTTTTTGAGCTTGTGTACCATTACGGTTAATTTGATTAACACACAGGTTTGAATGCGCGCCATAGCTTAGGCCAATAGAGGCACTGGCACGGCTAATTTCTTCCATAGCAATAACATGTTCTAAGTAACCTAATCCTGCGCCTCCTAACTCTTCAGATACGGTCATACCCAGTACGCCCATTTCGCCCATTTGTGCCCAAAGTTGATTTGGAAATGCGTTATCTAAGTCAGTTTTTTCAGCAAGCGGGGCAATTTCCTGACTCGCAAAACTATTTACGTGGTCGCGGATCATATCGGCGGTTTCGCCTAGGCCAAAGTTCATTTCTTTATATAGTGAAATAGTGCTCATGATTCATTCCTGTGTGTCGTCAGTGTGTTGTTATTCTTAAAATAGGCTACTCGTCTATTTTGTTAAGTGTGTCTCTGCATCGGCGCTCGGCCGTCACTAATTCCATAAGAACAACTTTAATGTCGTCCATTTGTTGAGATAGGTCAGACTTTTTATCAGCTATTAAATCAAGCATGGTAACCAGCTGCTTAGCGCTCGACTTATCAGCGTCGTACAGTTCAAACAAACGGCCGGTTTCGGCAAGCGTAAAGCCCAATCGTTTACCACGTAATATTAGTTTTAAGCGAACTTTGTCGCGTTTTGAATAAATACGGGTTTGACCATTACGATCAGGCGTTATTAGCCCTTGGTCTTCGTAAAAGCGAATAGAGCGGGTAGTAATGTCAAACTCTTTAGCGAGTTCGCTAATACTAAATGTTTGTTCATTACTTGCTGGCACCTTGGCAGAGCTTGCAAAGTTTGTTTGATTATCTGGTTTCATAGTTGTATTTACCTCATTCGAATAACCCCAATATAAGTGAAGTTTACGTAAAGGTAAAGCTTGGCGTGATTTGAAGCTATTTATAAAGGAGTGTTGGTGTGAAATGTTAAATTATATTATTAATATTCAATGGTTTAATTTTATTTGTTTGATACAGACTTACGGCTGGAAAATAATGCTTACACTTTTAAAACTAAAAATTAAGCTGTTTTTAGTTGACGTTGGCGTAAACGTTAGTATTGTGTGTAGGTATTAAATAATAAATGAATACTAAATTAATAGAGCAAATATACTAACAATTATTTGCATTAAATTACAACGGAGTTAGTTATGACTTTAGAATCAGTGGTAATTGTAGCAGCAAAACGCACCCCAATGGGTGGTTTTATGGGGGCGTTAAGTGATGCGCAGTCTACCGAGCTTGGCGCAACCGCCATTGCCAGTGCACTTGCACAAACTGGTTTAGCTAATGATGCAATAGACGAAGTAATTATGGGTTGTGTATTACCAGCAGGCATTGGGCAAGCACCCGCACGTCAAGCAATGTTAAAAGCAGGGCTTGCACTTAGCACCGGTGCTACAACAATCAACAAAGTATGTGGATCTGGTTTAAAAGCGGCCATGCTTGCAAACGATTTAATTAAAGCAGGCTCTATTCAATCTGCTATTGCCGGTGGCATGGAAAGCATGACTAACGCACCGTACTTTATTCCAAAAGCGCGTGGCGGAATGCGTATGGGCCACGGCGAAATAAAAGATCACATGATGAGCGATGGCCTTGAAGACGCTTACGACAACAAAGCAATGGGCTGTTTTGCACAAGACACCGCCGACGAATACGGCATTGGCCGCGAGCAAATGGATACGTTTGCACTGGGCTCATTAAGTAAAGCAAAAGCCGCTATACAAAATGGTAGCTTTGATAACGAAGTTGCGCCGCACACTATGCAAACACGCAAAGGCGATGTAACAGTTTCGATTGATGAGCAACCAGGTAACGCCCGTCCTGAAAAAATTCCAAGCTTACGTGCAGCCTTTAAAAAAGACGGCACTATTACTGCCGCAAATTCATCGTCAATTTCAGACGGTGGCGCAGCGCTTGTATTAATGAGCGAATCAAAAGCAAAAGAGCAGGGTTTAACACCGCTTTGTAAAATTGTAGCGCACAGTACTCACTCTCAAAAACCAAGTGAATTTACAGTAGCGCCAGTAGGTGCAATAAGCAGCGTGCTTGAAAAAGCAGGCTGGGCTGTAAACGACGTTGACCTTTGGGAAATTAACGAAGCATTTGCCATGGTAACTATGCTTGCTATTAACGAGTTAAAACTAGATGAAAGCAAAGTAAACGTAAATGGCGGTGCATGTGCACTTGGCCACCCAATCGGTGCAAGCGGCGCACGTATTTTAATAACGCTTATTCATGCCCTTAAAAACCGAGGCCTTAAAAAAGGTATCGCGTCTTTATGTATTGGTGGCGGTGAAGCGGTTGCTATGGCCGTAGAAGCATATTAACTAGGTATTTAATAGTTATAAGAAAACTGTACGAATAACTATAAAAGCGCTGCACTAATAATACTAACAAAGCGGCGCTACCAATTTTAAAAGAGAACACACAACTCACACACTAGGATTTAATCATGCACCAAGTACCACTACTTATTAATGGCGAATTTATTCAATCAGCGTCTAAAGAGCTTATCGATGTTATAAACCCAGCAACTCAAGAAGTACTTGCACAAGTGCCATGTACCACCGAGTCAGAAATGGACGCAGCAATTGCCTCAGCTTCTGAGACGTTTAAAACATGGAAAGACGTACCCATTACCGAACGTGCTCGCATTATGATGAAGTACGCAGCGTTATTAAAAGAACATCACGATGAGCTTGCTACCATTATTTGCCACGAATTGGGTAAAACATTTGAAGATGCAAAAGGCGATGTTTGGCGTGGTATTGAAGTAGTAGAACAGGCAGCGAACGCACCATCATTAATGATGGGTGAAACAATGGAAAACGTAGCGCGTAAAATCGATACGTATTCTTACATGCAGCCACTTGGCGTGTGTGCGGGCGTTACTCCGTTTAACTTCCCTGCAATGATCCCACTTTGGATGTTCCCGCTGGCTATTGTGTGTGGCAACACCTTTATTTTAAAACCGTCTGAGCAAGATCCACTTACACCAATGCGCTTAGCAGAGCTATTTATTGAAGCCGGCGCACCAAAAGGCGTATTACAAGTTGTTCACGGTACAAAACCACAAGTAGACCGCTTACTAGAAGATAAAGCAGTGCGCGCTATTTCGTTTGTTGGCTCGTGTGGTGTAGGTGCTTATATTTATTCTAAAGGCACACAAAATCTTAAACGTGTGCAAGCGTGTGTTGGCGCTAAAAATCACATGGTTATTATGCCTGATGCAAGTAAATCGCACGTTGTAAACAACCTAGTAGGCGCATCGGTAGGTGCTGCTGGTCAGCGTTGTATGGGTATTTCGGTTGCTGTATTTGTAGGTCAAGCAAGTCAATGGGTAGATGAAATTAAAGCAGGCTTTGAAAATGTACGCCCAGGCGTGTGGGATGATGCAAACGCGGCATACGGTCCACAAACATCAAAAGCAGCAAAAGCACGTATTTTATCACTTATTGCCGGTGGTAAAGAGCAAGGCGCTACCTGTTTAATTGATGGCTCAGACTTTACAGTTGAAGGGTACGAGCAAGGTAACTGGGTTGGCCCAACGTTATTTACTGACGTAACCAAAGAAATGGATTTATACAAAGAAGAAATATTTGGCCCCGTACTGGCGTGTATGTTTGTAGACACGCTTGATGAAGCAATCGCACTTATTAACGACAGCCTTTATGGTAACGGCACCTCGTTATTTACCTCAAGCGGCGCAGTAGCTCGTAAATTCCAACACGAAATTGAAGTAGGGCAAGTAGGTATTAATGTGCCAATTCCGGTGCCACTTCCGTTCTTTTCGTTCACTGGTTGGAAAGGCTCGTTTTACGGCGATACGCACACGTACGGTAAGCAAGGTATTCGTTTTTACACAGAAACTAAAACGATTACCTCACGTTGGTTTGAAGACGATATTGCTTCGGGTCCAAACATGAGCATTAACTTAAAATAATCGTAATTAAAAAATGAGTAAATAAAAGAATAACTAATAATAAAGATGGGCGCGAAGGCTACTTCACACACAACACACACATAAGCCTTCGCCGCTCGTCACGATATCCCCGTAACGGGAAACGCTAACAACACAACTAACATAACTTACACAATTAAAGAGGTCTAACATGGACTTTAACTTATCTGAAGATCAACAAGCCTTTGCGCAAACAGCACGACAATTTGCCGAGTCAGAACTAGCACCTTATGCAGCAAAATGGGACCGCGAACATATTTTCCCTAAAGACACGATTAAAGCAGCAGGCGAGCTTGGTTTTTGCGGTTTATACACGCCAGAGGAAGCCGGCGGCCTTGGTTTATCTCGTTTAGATTCGAGCATTATTTTTGAACAGCTTGCTATGGGCTGTACAGCAACCACGGCCATGTTGACCATTCATAATATGGCCACGTGGATGGTAGCAAGTTTTGGTACCGATGCAGTTAAAGACCAATACGTAGAGCAATTAGTCATGGGCGAGCTACTTGCCTCTTATTGTTTAACAGAGCCAGGCTCGGGTTCAGACGCCGCATCACTTAAAACAAAAGCTGTGCTTGAGGGCGATGAGTACGTTATTAACGGCTCAAAAATGTTTATATCGGGCGCTGGCGAAACCGAAGTATTAGTGGTAATGGCACGTACAGGCGGCGAAGGCGCTGCAGGTATTTCGGCATTTGTAGTGCCTGCCGATGCAAAAGGCGTTGAATACGGCAAAGCAGAAGAAAAAATGGGGTGGAACGCACAACCTACACGCCTAATTAGCTTTGAAGATGTACGCATTCCTGCGCACAACTTATTAGGGGCTGAGGGCGAAGGCTTTAAATTTGCGATGCAAGGCCTTGATGGCGGCCGAATTAACATTGCCACATGTTCAATTGGTACAGCGCAAGCAGCGCTTAATACCGCCCGTGAATATTTAAAAGAACGCACGCAATTTGGTAAGCCATTGGCTGCGTTTCAAGCATTGCAATTTAAAATTGCCGATATGAACACCGAGCTGGTAGCTGCGCGCCAAATGGTTAGGCTTGCTGCATTTAAACTTGATAATAACGACGTTGAAAAAACCACTTACTGCGCTATGGCTAAACGCTTTGCTACCGATGTGGGCTTTACCGTGTGTAACGACGCGCTGCAAATTCATGGTGGTTACGGTTATATAAAAGAATACCCGCTAGAGCGCCATGTACGCGATGTACGCGTTCATCAAATTTTAGAAGGCACTAACGAAATCATGCGCGTAATTATTGCGCGCCGTATTTTGGCTGAGTCTGCAAGCGACGTTTTATAAGGAGCAATGTATGTCAGAATCTAAATCTAATCCGAGTATTGAGCTAACAACCGAAGGTCATGTTGCAATTTTAACGATGTCTAACCCGCCAGCAAACACCTGGACAAAAGACACTTTAGTTGATTTAAAAAATACCGTTAACGAGCTTAATAATAATAAAAATATTTATGCCTTAGTACTGACTGGTGAAGGCGAGAAGTTTTTTAGCGCCGGTGCCGACCTAAACGTATTTGCTGGTGGCGATAAAGGCGTAGCCGCCGACATGTCTCGTGTATTTGGTGAAGCGTTTGAAGCACTTACTAATTTTAGAGGTGTGTCGGTCGCTGCTATTAACGGTTATGCAATGGGCGGTGGCTTAGAGGTTGCCCTTGCGTGCGATATACGTATTGCGGAAGAGCAAGCACAAATGGCGCTACCTGAAGCTAAAGTAGGGTTATTACCGTGTGCGGGTGGCACACAAAATTTAGCATGGCTTGTAGGTGAAGGCTGGGCAAAACGCATGATTTTATGCGGCGAGCGCTTAAAAGCCGATAAAGCCCTGCAAATTGGCTTAGTAGAAGAAGTAGTACCACAAGGGGAAAGCTTTGCTGCGGCATTAAAGCTTGCCAACCAAGTGGCCGATCAAAGCCCTACCTCAGTAGCAGCGTGTAAAACATTGATTCAAAAAGGGCGCCATCAACCAATGGCAAGTGTATTGCCTCTTGAACGTGAATTATTTGTTGGTTTATTTGATACCGAAGATCAACAAGAAGGCGTAAATGCCTTTTTAGAAAAACGCCGCGCTAACTGGGTAAACGGCTAATGAGTGCTTTAACAGTATTAAATAGCGCCGATGAGCCCGTGATATTCGAAACCGCAACCGCAGAAAACGGCAGTTTAATAGGGCTTATTACACTCAATGCGCCAAAAGCGTTAAATGCACTTAATTTTGAGATGATCAAATTACTTGAGCCGCAATTGCGAGCTTGGCAAGATGATGATGCTATTGCAATGGTATTGTTAAAAGGCGCTGGCGATAAAGCATTTTGTGCTGGTGGCGATGTTGTAAGCCTTCATCGTGCAATGGCGCAAGGTAAACCAACAAGCCTAGTTGAAGAGTTTTTTACGCTAGAGTACAAGCTTGATTACCTTATTCATACCTTTGATAAACCAATCCTTGTTTGGGGTAACGGCATAGTAATGGGCGGCGGTTTAGGGTTAATGGCCGGTGCTAGCCACCGCGTCGTAACCGAAACATCTCGCATTGCCATGCCAGAGCAAACCATTGGTTTATACCCAGATGTAGGCGGCAGTTACTTTTTACTTAAAATGCCACAAAGCGTCGGACTATTTTTAGGCTTAACGTCGGCCTCTATAAACTGCGACGACGCGCGTTTTGTATCGCTTGCCGATCACTTTATCGACAGCACTAAATATGATGCCATGCTTGCGCAAATTTTAACTGTCAAGTGGGGAAAAACGGCAAGCCTAAATCATGACAGGTTAACCGATTTACTCACCGATTTAGATAACCAGTCGGCGCGTATGCCTAAAGGCAACGTAAAAGCTAACCTAAAAACGATTCAAAAACTGGGTGAGTTTACAACCTTGCAGGAGCAGGTTGATTACATTTTAGGGCTAACTACTGACGATAAATGGCTACAGCGCGCTCAAAAATCACTTAAGCATGGCTGCCCACTAAGTTGTGCACTTGTAAGTGAGCAATTAAAAACAAGCCAAGGCAAAAGCTTATTAGCGTGTTTTAAAATGGAGCTGGGTATGTCGGTTCGCGCTGGCGAAGTAGGTGAGTTTCAAGAAGGTGTAAGGGCGCTACTAATAGATAAAGACGGTGCGCCAAATTGGCAATACAAAACACTTAGTGATGTACCACAAACAATAATAGATAGCTTTTTTGCTAACCGCTTTGGCGAAAATCACCCGCTCAATGAGCTTGCTGTTAAGTAAAATTGGTATTTAAAAGGAACAACTATGAGTAAATTAAACATAGGTTTTATTGGTTTAGGTAATATGGGCGGCCCAATGGCGGCTAACTTAATTAAAGCTGGACATACTGTTAGTGTGTTCGATTTAAACCAATCGGTCGTAAATGAACTTGCAAGCAAAGGCGCAAAAGCAGCGGTTGATGCAAAGCAGTGCGCAACTAATGCTGACGTACTTATTAGTATGTTACCTGCGGGCAAACATGTTAAATCGCTTTATTTAGGTAATAACGACGACAGCGGTTTAATTAAAGTGCTAAGCAAAAATACTTTAGTAATTGACTGCTCAACAATAGATGCAGAATCAGCCCGTATTGTAGGCAGTGCGCTTGGTGAACAAGGCATAAGCTTTGTAGATGCACCGGTATCGGGCGGCGTTGCAGGCGCAACTGCTGGCACACTTACTTTTATTGTAGGCGGCGAAAAAGCAGCGTTTAATAAAGCAAATACAGTGCTGAGTGATATGGGTAAAAACATATTCCATGCAGGCGATATTGGCGCAGGGCAAGTTGCCAAAATATGTAACAACATGCTGTTAAGTATTTTAATGGCAGGCACCAGCGAAGCCCTGCAAATGGGTATTAATAACGGCCTCGATCCTAAAGTACTTAGCGACATAATGACCGCAAGTTCGGGCCGTAACTGGACGCTTGAACTTTACAACCCATGCCCAGGTGTAATGGATACCGCACCTGCAAGTAACGATTACAAACCAGGCTTTATGGTTGATTTAATGGCTAAAGATTTAGGCCTTGCTATGGAGGCCGCGCAGCAAAGTAATTCATCAACCCCTATGGGTTCAATGGCTAAAAATTTATACACTATGCTACAGCACCAAGGTGCAGGTAGTGATGATTTTAGTGCCATTTTTAAACTGTTTTCTAAGTAGGAGCAACGCGTGGAAATTAAAAATAACACGGTAGTAATAACCGGTGGCGCACAAGGTTTAGGCTTTGCAATGGCGCAAAAGTTTGCACTTATGGGCGCAAACATTGCTTTAATAGATATGGCGCAAGAGCTTCTTAATACAGCATGCGAGCAACTCACACAGCTTGAAGGTGTCACAGGCAACATTAAAGGGTATGCCGCAAACGTAACCGCTGAAAGCGAAGTAGAAAACGTATTTAATACCATTAACAGTGATTTTGGCCACATTGGCGTGCTTATAAACAACGCCGGTATTTTACGCGACGGCATGTTTATAAAGGCTAAAGACGGCAAAGTCGTTAAAAAAATGTCTCTTGAGCAATTTCAATCAGTGATTGATGTAAACCTGACAGGTGTGTTTTTAGCAGGGCGCGAAGCGGCAAGCCACATGATTGAATCAGGCAAAGGCGGCGTAATCGTTAATATGTCGAGCGTAGCGCGTGCAGGTAACATAGGCCAAACAAATTACGCGGCATCAAAAGCAGGCGTAGTGGCACTTACCACCACATGGGCTAAAGAACTTGGCCGCTTTGGTATACGTGTAGGCGCTATTGCACCAGGTATAATAAGCACCGCCATGACCGACGCCATGAAGCCCGAAGCCAAACAACGTATGCTTGCAGTAACGCCAGTCGGGCGCTTGGGTGAAAGCGACGAAATTGCCCATACCGCACAATACATAATCGAAAACGACTTTTTTACAGGTCGCGTGGTTGAAATAGACGGCGGGATTCGTTTGTAAAGTAAGTAGTTTTACGGTTGAATTTAAAAAGCATGGCGCTTGTGGGCTGTGCTTTTTTGTTTTAAATAGGGAAGTTTATAATCTTGAAAAAGGGCTAATAACACCGTTGGCACCTTGTTGTAGTACATGGGTATATATTTGTGTAGTACGCACATCACTATGACCTAGCTGTGTTTGTACTGTGCGGATATCAGCGCCGCTTTGCAGCAAATGCGTAGCGAAAGAGTGACGCAAAGTATGTGGGGTAACGTGTTTATTAATATGTGCATCAAAAGCGGCTTTTTTAACAGCGCGCTGTAATTGCTTTTCATCGATATGATGGCGCCTTAATTGCTTACTCTCGGGATCAAGACTTAATTTATGTGATGAAAATAAATATTGCCATCCCAGCTGCTTATTATGGTTTGGATATTTTTTACGTAACAAATGCGGCATATAAGCGCCGCTATATAAGGGGTTTTTCAGATCTAATTGCAGGTAACTATCAACTAATTGTATTTGAGAACGTAATTGCGGTATGAGCTCTACTGCAAGCGTTACAACACGATTTTTACCTCCTTTGCCATCCCAAATTCGAATGCAGTTATAGTCAAAGTCAATATCGTGAACTCGTAAACGCAGTACCTCCATTAATCGCATACCACTGCCATAAAGTAATCCACAGGGTAAATAATGCTTTGCTACACAGTGTTTAAATAGCGCTGAAACTTCTGTTTGAGTAAGCACAA
>NZ_JADYXB010000024.1:0-59526 GCF_015864485.1 Pseudoalteromonas sp. SWN166 | reverse complement strand
GTATCAAGTAACCAATGACTAAGCATAAAAATACCCTCATAATCAAAAGATGATAAGGGTATTGTGAAGCAACCAAAAGATCGGTCAACCGATCAAAAATACCTTAACTGATCGGTGTTAAGCCTATAGCTGGGTTTATAATACCAATTTTATTAAAAACATGATCATTCTAGCGTATTAAATAACTCACTAACGACGTTAAAAATTATTTATATAGAACAACTATGTATCATAATTTTAGCCTTGTTATTGAGCTATTTTCTTATCGCTATAATAGATCACTAATTTAATGCAATTGGTATAAAAATAACTGAGGTTTTATTTTATCAAATTTAAACTAAACGGGTAATTAAACTCTTTACCTTCGTTAGCTTTAATACTCGCCATTACAACCATTACAAACCCAAAAATTGCCACTATAGGTAGTAATATTAAGCCTACTGCTACAAACATCAGTAAAAAACAAACTACATATGCAATTGCCATCGTTATTTGAAAGTTAAGCGCCTTTTTACCGTGCACGTCAACAACTGGCATCTCATCTTTTTTAATTAACCACACAATTAATGGCCCAATTATTGAGCCAAACGGCACAATAAATCCGGCAAGCGCACTCAAATGGCATAACATAGCCCACATACGGTCATCTTTGTTAACTGGTTCAACCTGTTGATTTTCTTCCATAACACTCTCCTTTTTGTTTTATGTATGTTGCCTCTTAACTAAACAAATGTCTACAAATCAACCAACGTATTTGTATTTAAAAATCACAGCGTGAAATCTTGTGATAAAAAAGTGATAAGTTTGTGAGAGTTTCTGGAGACGATTATTCAATACTTAACTCGAATCATCACTTACAGGAATAATAATGAAAACTTCTACATTAACAATTGCAATTCTTTTAGCGGCAGCTAGCCAATCGACTATGGCCGCAGAATTAGACCTAAAAGTTACTAACCTAACCAAGGGTATTCACTTCACTCCACTGTTAATTACAGCACACAACAGCGAAGACACACTATTTGAAGTAGCAACAGAGGCATCTACAGCATTACAAACAATGGCTGAAGGCGGCAATATTGCAGAGCTAGTTGCACAAGCAACTGCAGCGGGCAGTGATATGGCTGCAAATCCAGCTGAAGGTTTACTTGCACCAGCCGCATCTACAACGGCAACACTAACAACTACTGACGGTAACGAGTACCTATCTTTAACTACAATGATGCTACCAACTAATGATGGCTTTGTAGGCTTAAACAGCTGGAAAATCCCAACAGAAGCGGGTACTTACACAATTAATTTAAATGCTTACGATGCAGGCACAGAACAAAACAATGAGCTTGTAGTTGAAGGCTCTGGCGCTCCAGGTACTCCGGGGATTCCTGCGGCTCCAGGTGGCGACGCTGGCACTGGCGGTACAGGTATATTAAGTGGTGATACAAATACAAGCATCCATATTCACCCAGGTAGCTTAGGCGATGACGATTTAGAAGCGGGTAATAGCGATTTAAGTAATACAGTACACAGATGGTTAAACCCAGTAGCGCAATTAACCGTTACAGTTAAGTAGGAGCATGATTATGTCATCTGCTAACAACCTTAAAAAAAGTCTACTAGTGCTTGCACTTGCAACCACACTTGCAGCGTGTAGCGATAATGATAACGACCCAGTTGTTGAAGAGCCGGTCGTTGTTGAGCCAATTGTTGTAGAACCTGTGATCAGTGAGTTTACTATTACTTTTAGTAACTTAACTGCAGGACAGCCTTTGTCACCACTCTCTGTCATTGCTTTTGAAGATGAAGCACCTTGGACATTCGGTACAACAGCTTCTGTTGGTTTAGAAATGCTTGCAGAAAGCGGTGCAAATGAAGAATACCTCAGCTACGAAAGTGCACTTGCTGCAGTTTCAGCTGAAGGCGCTATTGGCCCTGGTGAAACCACCACAGTAATCATTACTGTTGAAGAGCAAGAAACGCTTAATTTGTCATTTGCTGCCATGCTTGGGAATACAAATGATGCTTTTACCGGTCTTAGTTCTTTAGATGTATCAACATTAGAAGTTGGCGGCTCGTTATCACGCACTACGACAGCTTATGATGCGGGTACGGAAGCAAATACAGAAACAGCTGAAACTGTGCCAGGTCCTGCCGCTAGCGGTGAAGGGTTTAACGAAATACGTGACGATACAGCCGATATAATAACGATGCATCCAGGCATTGTTTCAAATCAAGATGGATTATCTACATCAGCACTTGGTGTTGAACATAAGTTTGATAACCCAGTATCGAAAATAGTAATTACGCGCACGCAGTAACGTTCCAGCTTGTAATGGGGAAGTAAGGGAGCACGGATGCCCCCCTTTTTACGAGGTAATACATGCGTCACGAAAAAATATTAGTAGTAGAAGATGACAGAGAAATAGGTAAGTTAATTACCACGCAGCTAACGTCGCTTAACTTACATGTTGATCATGTTGTGAGCGCAGAACTTGCCTTAAAAAAAATAGCTAAGCATCCCTACGGACTTATTTTACTCGATATAAACTTACCCCAAATGGATGGTTTAAGCTTATGCCGAAAAATAAAAGAGCATTACCCAACTACCTCCGTAATTTTACTCACCGCGCTTAGTAGCGATATGGACAGAGTTATTGGCCTTGAAATGGGCGCCGATGATTATATTTGTAAACCCTTTTTTGCACGCGAATTACAAGCCAGAGTAAAAACCCAATTACGCCACAGAGCACAACTACTCGCTAGCCAAAATAACGACAACTCCCCCGTTGATAGCGAACAAACACTAAATGTAGGCTCACTCAATATAGAATTTAGTTCGCACCAAGTGTATTTAGGCAAGCAAGCCCTTAACCTTACCGCCACCGAATTTGATTTACTCGTTTACTTTGCACGCCATCCTAATCATGTTTTTAGCCGCCAGCAGTTACTCGATAAAGTATGGGGTTACCAACACAGTGGTTACGAGCACACGGTTAATTCACATATAAACCGCTTACGTGCCAAGCTAGAAGAACACCAACAAGCGCCTATCATCGAAACAGTTTGGGGTGTTGGTTACAAACTAAACCCTAGCCAACTCAATTAAGACACCTATTATGAAATTATCTTTGTATCAAAAATTAGCTATATCGCTAGTCGTGATTTTTTGTTTTATTTGCGCCCTAGTTTACGGCTGGAGCAAGCAATTAGAACTGACTTCAAAACACCACGCCGAACAAAATCTGCACTTAGCGTTAGCGGAACATTTAGTACAAGATAACCCATTAATAAAAGAAGGTGTTTACGACTATAAAGCGCTTGAAAACCTCTTCCATACCTTAATGTTATTAGGTCCTGCGTTTGAATTTTATTTTGTAGACGAAACCGGAAAAATTCTTACTTACTCAGCAAAGCCGGGTAAAGTTAAACGCACGCATATTAGTTTAACGCCTTTAAAAAGGCTGATTAACGACCCAAGCGCTGCTCCTATTTATGGTGACAATCCTCGTAATAAAGAGCAACAAAAAATATTTTCAGCCGCGCCAGTATTTAATCAAGATAAGCTACAAGGCTATTTATATGTAATTATTGGTGGTGAGGCTTACGATACCTCCCTAAGCACTGTAAAAAATAATGATAAGTTATGGCTAGCTGCTTTATGGCTTGGCTCTGCACTAGCATTTTTATTTATTGCGATGCTAATTTTGCTACGTTTTTTTACCAACCCAATTCAGCGCTTAGCACGCGATGTTAGTAATATTGAAGCCGCTAACTACAGCCTTACCGACACCAAGCTAAGTAACTATTCAACGCAAAAAAGTAACGAAGTGCATAGTTTAGGTCGAAGTATTCAAGCCATGTTAACGCGTATTAATGAGCAGTTTAAAGCGCTTGAACAAGGCGATAAACAACGCAAAGAGTTACTAACTCACTTATCGCACGACCTACGTACACCACTTGCTTCACTGCAGGGGTTTTTAGAAGTATTAAATCAGTCAGGCGAGCAGCTAAGTAAAAAAGAGCAGCAAGAATACTTGCAGGTATCGCTTAATAATTGCGGGCAATTAAAGCTACTCATAGAGCAAATATTTGAGCTTGCTCACTTAGAAAATGGCGAAATAAGTATAAATAAAGAAACCTTTAATTTAGGTGAACTCATTTACGATTGCATGGCAAAATTTAGTTTAGCCGTTGACAAAAAAGGCATTAGTTTGTCGGTAGAACCTGCGATTTGTGATTTTCCTGTGGTTGCCGATATAGCTAAATTAGAGCGCGTGTTAAGTAACTTAATTGATAATGCAATTAGGCATACCCCTCGCGGCGGCAGCATTGCAGTACATGTAAAACGCAGTGACAATAATCAACTCTTTGTGCATGTATCAGACACGGGAGTAGGCATAAAAGAAGATGAGCTGAATGCTATTTTTGATCCGCACTACCAAGCAAGTAATTCTAATAAAGAAGGGCGCCAGCAAGGTGGTTTAGGATTGGCTATTTGCAGAGGGTTATTAAAACTGATGGATAGCGAAATTTACGTACAAAGTGAAATTGGTAAAGGCACTATGTTTAGCTTTAACTTGCCACAAAAAAAGGTGCTTTCTTAAAAAGCACCTTACATTTTTTGTTTATTTTAAATATATAAATTAATTACTTTTTAATACCCGCTAAATCAAGCATAAATGCATAGTTTAACGCGGTATCTTCTAAACGTTTAAAGCGACCCGATGCGCCGCCGTGCCCTGCTTCCATATCTATTTTAAACAGTAACTTATTGTCATCAGTTTTATAGTCACGCAGCTTAGCAACCCATTTTGCAGGTTCAAAGTATTGAACTTGTGAATCGTGCAAACCAGTCGTTACCAACATATTAGGATACGCTTGCTTAGATACTTGGTCGTATGGCGAGTAAGACAGCATGTAATCGTAATACGCTTTTTCGTTCGGATTACCCCATTCGCCGTATTCATTTGTTGTAAGCGGAATGCTCGCATCAAGCATCGTTGTTACTACATCTACAAACGGTACCGCAGCAACCATGCCTTTATAAAGCTCAGGCGCTTGATTTGCTACTGCGCCCATTAATAAGCCACCAGCACTGCCGCCTAACGCAAATATTTCATCTTTTGCGCCATACTTTTGAGAAACCAATGCTTTAGTTACGTCAACAAAGTCGTTAAATGTATTCTTTTTAGTTAGTAGCTTGCCGTCTTCGTACCAAGGACGACCTAGCATTTGCGAGCCACGTACATGGGCAATTGCAAATACAAAGCCACGGTCTAACAAGCTCAAACGTGAGCTTGAGAACGTTGGATCCATTGTCGCGCCATAAGAGCCATAACCATATTGCAGTAGCGGGTTAGTGCCATCTTTTTTAAACGCATCTTTTCGATAAACTAAGCTTACCGGTACTTTTATGCCATCGCGTGCGGTTACAAAAATACGCTCTGAGGCGTAATTTTTAGCATCAAAATCACCTAACACAACCTGTTGCTTAAGAAGCGTTTTATCGCCAGTCGCTAAATCTACATCGTACGATGAGCTTGGAGTGGTCATGCTTGTGTAGTAAACACGTAACGTGCTGCTATCTATATCGTTATTGCCATAAGTACCAATTGTATAGGCGCTGTCGTTAAAGCTCAGTGGTAACTCTTTACCTGTTTTTAAATCACGCGCAATCAACTTTGATTGGCCCATTTCACGTTCTTGGTAAACTAAGTAGTCATTAAATAAATCAATGCCTTCGAGTTTAATGTCGTCGCGCGCTGGGATCACACTTTGCCAATTAGCTTTGTCGCCTGCTTTATTAATATCAACTTTCATCAGCTGAAAATTTACAGCATCTAAGTTAGTTACAATATAATAAGTATTCCCTAGTTTAGAGATTTCATATTCAAGCCCTGCTTCGCGCTCAATTAAACGCTTAGGCATTGCCTTAGCATCATCAGCACTTAATACCGATACGCCTGATGCCGCTGTGCTGCTGTGCCAAATATAAATCTCTGACTCATCTTTACTCTTACTCATACCCATGTAATAGCTGGTATCAGTTTCTTCGTAAATTAGCTCGTCATCAGCTTGCGGTGTACCTAACGTATGGCGGTAAACTTGGTAGCCTAACAAGGTTTGTAAATCTTTTTTAATGTAGTAAACCGTTTTATTATCGTTTGCCCACACAATGCCACCGTTAGTGCCTTCAAGTGTGTCTTCGAGTAATTTACCGGTAGTTAAATCTTTTATTTTTACGCTATAAATACGACGGCTAACAGTATCTTCGCCATAAGCCATTAAATTGCCATTCGGGCTTACATCTAAACCACTTACTGCATAATAATCGTGATCTTTAGCAAGCTCATTTACATCTAAAATAACTTGCTGATCGGTACCTGCAAAATCGCTGCTGCGTAAGTAAGTAATGTACTCGTTATCGCCACGTGTTTGTGTTGAGTAAAAATAATCACCGTTTTTAACTGGGACTGAATCGTCGTCTTTTTGAATACGCCCTTTTAGCTCTTCAAACAACTCACTTTGCAGCGCTTTAGTATGTGCAAGCATGGCATCAGTGTATGTATTTTCAGCTTCTAAATAGTTAATTACCTCTGGCGCTTTTCGTTCGTCATCACGTAGCCAGTAGTAGTCATCTATACGTGTATCACCATGAATAGTCATTTCGTGCGGCACTTTTTTAGCAACCGGCGCAATAGCTTGTGCAACTTGAGTTGTTTTAACTTGCGTATTATTTTTTTGAGTGTCTTCAGGGGCTTGATTACAGCCACTTAAAATAGCGAGCGATAGTGCAGCAAGTGCAAATGGGGTACGTTTCATCAGTCAAAGTCCTTGTTGTATTTTTATTTTTTATTAAGTAGTTAAATATACCTATAAATAGCCTTTATTGTGATTTAGTTTGTGAAGCTATGTAAAAAGGGAGCCGAAGCTCCCTTTATATAACTATTTAGTTATAAAATTACTTTTGTTTACGACGACGTATAAATGCAAACGGCGCTACTAGTAATGTTAACCATGCAAGTGAACCAGATGAGCTCTTTTTCACTTTTTCAGGTGTAACCGTTGCTACTGGTGGTACAACTTTAGTAATACTCACAGTAACCATTGCCGGTGCTGATACATTACCGCGTACATCAATTGCAACAACTTGAAGTTCAGCTGATGAATCACCAGTTAACAATTCAGTATTAGTTACAACCACTTGTCCATCCGCATCAATACCAAAACCTTGGTGAGTACTTGATTGCACGTAGTATTCTGACACATCTAAGTCTTGCTCAGACTCAGTGATAGTTAGTGCACCAACAACCGTTCCGTTAGCAGCATCTTCTGAAACACTAAACTCACCACCAACTAGCATTGGAGCGTCGATTGCAGGAAGCTCTAACTCAGTACTACTCATCACTTTAACAATATCCAAACCAGATATTTGTGATAATGCAAATGGACCGCTTGCTTCAACAATTGCTTTTTCACCCGGTTTAAGTGAAGTAACTGCTTCGCCAGTTTCCATAGAAGTAAGCGTTACGCTTGGAGATGCTCCAAATGTAGTTGAGCCTTCAATACTATCGGTCTGAGTGAACACACCTGTAACATATGAAGGGTAACCTACAGATGCTTTAAAGTTCATATTCTCACCAAGTAATGAACCATCAACGTTTAGTAGCTCACTACAAGTTGAGAAGGTAATAGTATCTTCACCGGCTGAGTGATAAAGCGGAGTAACCCATGCTAACGAATCGTTACCAGCGCCATCAGTTTCACCAATTACTGTGCGGCTACGGCCAGGGAATGCTGTTTCACGACCGCGGTCGTTATAGTTTTGCATAACTTGATCATAAACACCGTCATTATCTGTATCTATTTCAAGTCTATAGCCCGCTTGGAATACATGAGTTAATGGGTCACGTAATTGGATAGACGATGTTACAAATATACCCGAATCACAAGTGTCATCAACAAAAGCAGAGAAAGTAGTCGCTAAAATATTAAACTCTGCTTCTTCTCGTGTTTTTTCTGTACCTGTTGCAACAATGCTTTCTGCGAAAGGAGTAATATCTGTTAGGCCGCTATTTTCAACAATAAGTGCCATTTCGTTATCAATGATTTGAGACGAAACACTTAATTCTGTCGCAGCTTTTGGCATTGCATGGTAAACAACATGCAAATCGTGATCTGTATCTGTGCTTGCATCATTAAATACTAACGCACCATCAAACTCTATTGAAGTAAGTGCAGCGCTTCTTGCAGCAATGTCGTCTGCACTAAATGGGTTTTCTAATTCCCACGCTGGTAGTTTTGTTGGATCAACAGTTAGCGTCACATCAAAGTTAATTGACTGACCTGCAGGGATTGTTACCGACTCAGGGAAATCCCAGCTAATTGCAGCTGTATCGTCATCATTTTGGTAGCGAGCTTCAGTACGCAGCGCATACGTTTTAGCATCTGATGAGAAGTTCTTAACAGTCACTGTTTTAGTTAGAGACTCCGTTCCAGCCATTGACACAAGGCCGAATGAAAGAGCCGCTTGTTTAGTATTAAACTGTGTATTATTAACCCATGCAGCAACTGGTAAGTTGACTGCTTTAGTTACATCAACCAAGCCTGAACCAATCATACTAATTGGAGCCAGTTCTGAGTCAGGACTGCTTGCTAAAGGCTCATTTGTTACATTTAAGTCAGCTGCATTCATTATTGTAGCTTTAATCTCAAATGCATTACGTTCAGGGTGAGCTTCACGAACCATCGCAACAGCACCGGCTGTAATAGGGCCTGAAAAAGATGTTCCAGATACAGGAGCTAGTCCATCTTGCGTGCCTGCTGCTGCAACTAATATACTAGTACCAGGAGCAGTAATTTCTGGTTTTAATAAACCATCCATCGAAGGGCCACGAGAAGAGAACGTAGCTACTGCACCTGCTGTAGTTTTAATTTTTACATCAATATCAAATGTTGCCGTATCGCCTGCAGCTAATTGAGCTTTTAAAGCAGCACCTGCAGCAAAATTAATACCTACACTTTTAATAGTTACATTGTCATCACTGCCACCCATTGGTGCAGGAGTGCCATCATCTGTGTTATTTGCAATCAGTACAAACTCAGCACCTTTCTTCTGTGCACTAAGTACTTTAACTGTAAATGCACATGCACCACGGTCGATTAAAACCGCTTTACCAGTAAAATCAACATCATCAGCAAAATCAACACAACCATCTTGGTTTGTGTCAGGGTACACTAAATCGATATCTGCACCTGTAATTACAAAATCAGTTTGCGGACCAAAGCCTGATGCTTGAATATTACCTTCGATACCAGCAACAGTACCTGTAGCAGTACCAACCTCAGTTGTAGGATGAGTCATTGCGCCTACTGATAACGCATTTGGTGTCGTGCTTGGGCCACCAATACGGAATGGATGATCACCATCATTACCAGCTGAAATAACCATATTCACACCTAAATCAACAGCACGTTGAATTAGGTATTGCGCACCACCACCTGTATATGTATCGCCAAACTCGCCACCTAATGACATGTTCATAACATCTACGCGGTCTGAAATATCACCATCGCCATTTGGATCCATTGCAGCTTCTAGTGCCGCAGCTTGAGCGGCACTTGGACAGCCACCACCACAAACAGAGTAAACATATAACTCAACATCTGGTGCAATACCATTTACTGAATTTGAAGAAGACGTACCATGATTCGTTGCATCACCTGTAGAAGGAGAATTTGCAGCATCATTTTCAATTGGATCAGCATCGTCACGAATAAAATCGTAACCGCCTTGTACAATACCTTGTGGCCAATCAACCGTTGTAGGATCAGCTTGAGCAGCCTCGTATGCTTCTACAGTACCCTCACCACCAAATGCTTTGTGGGTATAGTCAATACCAGTATCTAGTACAGCCACACGCTGACCTTTACCAGTTACAATGCCATCAACAATTAGAGGTTTAGCATTAATATAATCAGATGTTGCAGCTACATGCAGTTCGTAATCAAACATCGGTAGTACTTTAGCTACTCGAGAGTCCTTAGCAATTTTTTCTAAAGCTTCTGGCGTCGCTTGCACAATTAATGTTGGTGCTAATATTTTTGTTTTACCAATTATTTTTGCATCAAAGTCTAAGCTACTAAGCTCAATGGCCATCGTGTTTTGAAGCAGTTCAACGTTAGCAATCATTTCACGACTGCTTGACGCTTCATAAGTGCCAGCAGCCACAGCATCAACAGAAGTTGCAGCGCGTAAAACAATCATATGTGCTGAAGGCTGCTTTTGCTCAGATGCTAATTCTTTCAGCTGCTCTGCAGCTTGAGGTGCAATCGTTGCATTAGGTAAAGTTGCCGCACTAACAAAAGTAGCAAGAAATGCACTTGAGACTGCCGTAGCTATAGCAGTTTTTTTTATTATATTTTTAGCCATGAGTTTCCCTCAGATAGGTTATGTATTATTGTATTTGTAGTAATCAAAATGATTATATTGTACTGGTGAATATAAAACTTTCGGTGCAACCCAAGCAACACTTAGGTTACAAATACATGACATAAAATTGAAAAAACAAGAGATCGCCAACTCAGTAAGTTGATTTTAAACAATAAATCTAAATAAAACATTTGTGAACTAATGTAAACAACTCTAACTTTTTCTCGAGAATTAAATGAATAGTGAAGTAATTAACATTTTAACTATGGCTAAAGTGATTCAAACGGCCGTTGCTCCCGTATTTTTAATCACAGGTATAGCAGCAACTTTAGGTGTTTTATCTAATCGCTTAGCACGAATTACCGACAGAGCGCGCTTATTGGAGCGAAGATTAAAAGTAAATACAGATGACGATTTTAATAAGTCGCTAGCAACAGAACTCCGCGCTTTATTAAAACGATCTCGATGTATACATATTGCTTTTAGTTTAAGTGTATTAAGTGCCTTACTTGTATGTGCTGTGGTTATGTTTTTATTCTTGTCGCACATTCAATCAATTAACTTAAGCGTGACCATTGCTTGTTGTTTTGTAGCTGCCATGGCGTTACTCATTTGTGCATTTATTTCGTTATTAGGTGAAGTGTTTTTAGCAACCCGCAGCATGCGACGAGGCATGATATTTGCCGATATAGGCATTAATGATTAACTTTTCATTAAATCCATCGTATTCGCTTGAATAAAAATGACGTTACATACAAGATATTAAATTAGGAATAATACTCAACAGGGGCAAACTATGAAATTTAAAAAAATATTAGCAGGTATAGCATTAGCTACATGTGCACTTAGCGTATCGGCAAATTCTGCATTTAAAGAACCAAGTGACGCAATTGAATACCGCCAAGCTGCGTTTTCAATGATCTCAGTGCAAATTGGTGACATGGGCGCAATGCTAAAAGGTAAAGTACCTTTTGACGCAGAGCAATTTAAAATGCGTGCTAACAACGCTGCTGCACTTTCAAAAATGCCATGGGAAGCTTTTTACGAAGGTACTGATAAAAGCGATACAGCGGCACTTGCTGCTGTTTGGGCCGAAAATGCAACCTTCGTTGAAAAAGCAAATGCTTTTGCAGCAAATGCAGATAAGCTAGCGTTAGCTGCTCAATCAGGCGATAAAGCCGTAATTGGTAAAGCTTTTGGCGCTTGGGCTAAAGGCTGTAAAGATTGCCATAAGCAATTTAAAGATTAATATTTAGTTGTTTCGACTTAAGTCACAATAACTAAATAATAAAAAAGCACTGAGCGTTAATTACGGTCAGTGCTTTTTTTATGTTTTTTATCTACGAGACTTTCACAGCTCGGCTTTTAAATGGGCGCTTAAACACCGCACCAATATCACCTAAAATAATATATAGGCATGGCACTAATATAAGCGTTATTAACGTTGCAAACATAACAGCAAAGCCAAGTGCTACTGCCATAGGTATTACAAACTTAGCCTGCAAGCTTGTTTCAAACATAATGGGTAATACACCAGCAAAGGTTGTTATCGACGTTAATAGTATTGCTCTAAAGCGAGCACAACCAGCTTCTATTACTGCATTTTTAACGCTAACACCTTCGCGGCGAACTTGGTTTACATAATCGGTCATTACAAGTGAGTCATTTATCACAACACCTGCGGCAGCAATTAAGCCAAAGCCCGACATTAAGCTCATATCTAAATCAAACCAGTAATGACCCCAAATAGCCCCGGTTAAACTAAACGGAATAACCGACATTACAATAAGCGGTTGCGAATAACTTTTAAGCGGTACAGCTAGCAGTATGTATACTAAAATCATCCCGCCAATAAAAAACATTATTTGCTCATTAGCTTGAGCTTGCTGCTCTTCTATTGCGCCACCTAGCTCTGATTTAACACTTGGGAATTCTTCTATTAGCTGTGGCAGTAGATTTTCTTTTACTTGCTTAACCACTTCGCCTGGCTCAATTTGCTCTTCATCAATATTGCCATAAACATATACGGTACGGTAACCACCTTCGCGTCGTATATAGCTAATACCTGGCGTTTCGGTTAGCTCTACTACATCACCAAGAAGTACTTCTCGCCCTTGTGGGGTCGTAACAACGGTGTGTTTAAGCGATGAAAATGCTTCTCGAGTCAGTTTAGGGTAACGTACCATTACACGTACTTCTTCGCCGTTTCGGATTACGCGCTGCGCTTCGCCACCATAAAAACTAGCACCTACTTGATTTGCAATATCTGCCAAATCTAAGCCTAAATCGTATGCAACTGGTTTAAGGCTCATTTGCACTTCTTTGCTTGCAGGGTCGATGGTTGAACTAATATCAAACAACCCTTTTTGCTGTTGAAGTAATTGAATAAAACGACGACCTGCTTCATTTAAGGTATCTATGTCTGAGCCATACAATAAATAGCCAAACTCGCCGCCGCCATTACCACCGCCGCCACCAACATCGTCTTGAATAGTTAACGACTTAATACCAGCAATAGTCGGCATAGCTTCACGCCAGCGACGTGAAAGTTCAAATGCATTGTATGGACGTGAATCTTCGTCAACCAATGGCGCAAGTAATTGCGACTCAGTTCTGCCTTGGTTAAATACCAATACATCACGAATAATTTTTTGACCAAACTCACGCTCAGTTTCTTCATCGACTCTAAGTACCATGGCTTCTATTTCGCGAATAGCGGCAATGGTTTGTAAATCAGAAACGTTGTCGTTCATTTCAACTTGTATTTGTGGAAAGTCGTGCGGCACCTTAGGAGTAGGTACTGTGCGCACCTTATTTGAGGTAATAAGCGAAATACTTATTATAAACATAGCAATAAAGGCAAACAAAACGGTCCAGCGCCAATCTACACATTTCGCAATAAAACGTTTATACGGGCCATTTACAAAACCAAAAAAGCGCGTATTGAAGCGATCACGCCAGCCACCTTTTTTAATTGGCGAAAAGTGTGTATGCGCAATATGTGCAGGTAAAATTAGTTTTGACTCAACGAGACTAAACGCCAAGCACAGCATAACCACAACGGCTATACCATAAAAGAAGGCGCTTTCTGGTCCGCTCGACATTGTAAATGGGGCAAATACAGCAATTGTTGTTAATACCCCAAAGGTCGCCGGTGTGGCGACGCGGTTTGCTCCGCGCACCACGTTTTCAACGCCACCACCGCTTTTTTCAACTTCGGTGTAGGCGGACTCCCCTATGACAATCGCGTCATCCACCACTATGCCGAGCACCATAATAAACGCAAATAACGAAATAATATTAATACTAATGCCAAATAACGGCATCATCATCATGGCCCCTAAAAAACACACCGGTAAGCCAATCATTACCCAAAGCGCGAGTTTAAAACGCAAGAACAACGACAACATAATTGCCACTAAAATTGCACCTTGAAACAAGTTCGCTTTCATCATGTCAAGGCGAGCATTTAAGTAGTATGTCATGTCCATTAGTGGCTCTAACCTAATACCTGGCGGTAGCTGCTTATTTTTTTGATCAATAAATGCCTTAACCGAATCGGCCACAGGAATTATACTTTGTTCTTGTGTTGCTTTAACCGACATATAAACGGCATTTTCACCGTTAAACTTAAAGTAGCGCTCGCCTTCGGTAAATTGATCTTTAATTACGGCTATATCTTGCAGTAAAACTTTAGCGCCATACTCACCAATTTTTACCGGAATTTGTCTAAATTCATCACCTGAGTAAAACTGGTTTTCTACTCGAACAGAAATAACACCTGCATCTGTTTTTAACTGCCCCGCCGAAAAGTTAGCTGAGTAACGACGCACCGCATTCATAACATCACTAAGGGTTAAATTATATTGGCGAAGCGTATCGGGCTCTATTTCAATAGCAATTTCATCAAGCGGTACATCGTTTACAACCAAAGATACGTTAGATAGCTGTAGTAACTCATCTTCAATCTGATTAGCAATCGGCTTAAGCTCCGTAAGCGGCAAATCAGCAACCAGTGTCATGCCTATTACATCTTGTCTAAACTCAACCTGACTTATGGTGACCGGCTCCATACCCGCTGGAAAAGTCGCAATGCCATCTATACGTAACTTTACTTTATCAAGTACGTCGGTAAGTTCTGCATCGGTATTTATTTCGAGGCTTGCCGTACCGCCATTTCTAAATGCGCGATACACGCCTTTTTTAATTTCTGTTATATCTTTAAGTGACTCTTCAACTTTTATAAGAATACTTTCTTCTATTTCCTGAGGAGAGGCACCTGGGTAATTAGCCTCAATATTAATGTAGTTAATCTCTATATTAGGAAACATTTGGCGCTGAATCGTAAAGTAACTTATAGCCCCCATAATAATGATAAAAAACATCATTAAATTAGCGGCTACTGAATTATTAGCAAAATAGGCAATTAGCCCTGTTTGTTTTTGTTGTATTGATTCGCTCATAACTATTACACCCTACAGCTGTTGCGTGTTTGAAGTGCTCGTTTCTGAGCTTTCTGGTTTTGCAGCTACACCTGCAATTTTAACCTGCATTCCTTTTTGCGGGTATTCAGGTAGAGTAATAACGAGTTTGTCATCGGCATTTAAACCGCTGCTAATGTAAAAATACTCACCTTCTTCACGAATAACAGTTACTTTACGTGGCTCTAGTTCTTGGTTCTCGTTCACTACCCACACAGTTTGGTTATTTACTAAAGCTTGCGGTAAACGGTAAATATTATTAAGCATTGCACCTGCAAAATTTACCTGTACATAACTGCCAAACTTAATAGCAGGCTGTTTTGCTTTTAAGCCGTATGGGTCTTCAATACGTACCACTAAACTACTCATACGCGTAGCGTTATCAACAATCCCTAGGTCGCGGTCAATTACGCCTTCACGGGTAAAGCTGTTTAGCCCTTTTTGAATAATCGTTGCCGTAATACCTTTAATACGCTCTGGTAAAAAGACGCTGTCGAATCCTGCGATAGGAATAATCACTTCAGCAGTTTCAATATTATTGAGCTCAGCAACTTGCGAACCCATAGTGACAAATTGGCCAACACCTACGTTACGGCTAATCACTAATGCATCGTAAGGAGCGGTTACTTCACAATTATCTAAGTCACGCTGTGCACGCTTTAATGCTGCTTGCGCCGATTTAACAGATGCCTGCGCGCTTAGCACTTGAGGTTTACGTAAAAATAAGTCTGTACGCGCTTTATCAGGAAAACGCTTTGCTTCATCTTCTGCTACTTGGGCTTGGGCTTGTTCTTCAATTAAGCCAGCTTGTGCGCGAGCTATTTCGGCCTCAGCAACAAGTACTGCAGCTTCATAGTTATCTTTTTCGATAGTAAATAACGTCTCACCGCGAGCAACGATGCCACCGGCTACAAAATTAGGATGCCAACTTAATACTTCACCCGACACCTGCGCCGAAAGCTGTGTATTTTCAAGTGGCTTTACTTCACCGTAGCTATTAATAATAACTTGATGATCGTTCGCAGCTACAGGCTCAACTTGCACTGTTGGACGAGTATCAATAACTTCTTTTTTTTCTGGCTCTTGTGCAATGGCATTTATTCCCATAAAGCCAATAATACCAACAGCTAGCGCTACAAATGGAAAAACCCATCTAAGTGAATTTGTTTGCATATTCTATTATCCCCAAAACTCTATTAGCATCATAATACCAGAGCCTTATGAAACATTAAGGTGACATTTGTAAGCAACTGTTGCAAAAACTTATAAGCCAATACCTTTTGGGGGTTATAAAAAGTAAGTTTCCTGTAATTCATCTCATTCGTTATATTTTGTTACAAACTTTTACTTATAAATATCAACTAAGTAGGATTAAACCATCATATTTCATCGCGAAGATGTGCGAAATAAAATTAATTTACGTACAGTCCAATTAAATTAACAAATATTAAAAGTCTCAAAATGAAATTAACGACCATCACCCTTGCACTAAGCTTAGCGTTTGGCGGCCATGCATTTGCAGCCGATAAAAAAGACGAAAAAGAGCCAAAAACACTTAGCGAGATGATTAAAGGACAAACCGAATTTGCCGGTATATTTAGCCTTTATCAAGATGAAAAAACCGGTGACCATTTAATGGTGATTAACGAATCTCAACTTAATACACCATTTGTATATTTTGCGCATACTGTTGATGGCGTCACCGATGCGGGTCATTATCGTGGATCGTACCGCGAAACTAAGTTAATTGAATTTAGAAAATACTTTGACCGTATCGATATTATTAGCAAAACTCCTCGCTACAAGTTTGATGAGAACAGTGCGATTTCAAAGGCAAGCGACGCCAATATTAGTGAAGCGGTACTTGCGAGTATTAAAATAGAAAAAGAAGAAGACGGTAAAATAGCATTCAATGTAAATAAGTTATTTTTAAGCGAAGCACTTCATAAAGTATCGCCTACACCAAATCCTGCTGATAAAAACGCTAAAAAGCGCTTTAAAGTAGGCAAATTAGACGATAAAAAATCACGCATTATTAAACAGCGCCCATACCCTAATAACTTAGACGTGGTTGTTGATTATGTATTTACTAACCCAAGCCCAACGGTACGCGGCTCAAATGCAGTAAGCGACCCGCGTAGTGTATCGGTAAAAGTACAGCACTCGTTTGTTGCACTCCCAGACAATAACTACGTGCCACGCATGGATGATGCGCGCATTGGTTATTTTACAAATCAATTTGATCAAATGACGTCGACCGACTGGGCACCTTATGAAGACGTTATAAAGCGCTGGGATCTGCAAAAGAAGGACCCGAGTGCAGCACTTTCAGAGCCAGTAAAACCAATTACTTGGTGGATAGAAAACACCACACCAATTGAGTGGCGCGATACTATTCGTGATGCTGTTTTAACGTGGAATACTTCTTTTGAAAAAGCCGGTTTTAAAAATGCGTTAGAAGTAAAAGTACAACCAGACGATGCAAATTGGGATGCAGGCGATATTAATTACAACGTGTTACGTTGGACTTCGTCGCCTAAACCTCCATTTGGCGGATACGGACCTGCACTTGCTAACCCATTAACTGGCGAAATACTAGGCTCAGACATTATGCTTGAGTTTGTATTTATGAAAAACCGTTGGATTTACGACACACTTTTCACGCAAGGAACAATGAGCCACGGTGAAACTACAAATACTGGCGAGTTAAATTGCTCACTAGGGCATGAAATTCAACAAAACCTAATGCTTGCCAAAGGCCTCGCTAGCGGCGACAAAATTGAAGATAAAGAAATGCTTCGCCAAGGTTTAACGCAATTAGTACTACACGAAGTTGGCCATACTTTAGGTCTTAACCACAATATGAAATCATCAATTTTGTGGGATGAAAAAGAAGTACACGACAAAAACAAAACCCAAGGCATAGTAACCGGTTCTGTTATGGATTATGCACCCGCTAACATTGCCCCAATAGGTATGCAGCAAGGTGATATTTTTCAAACCAAACCTGGTCCTTACGATGACTGGGCAATTAATTATGGCTACAGCGTAGCACTTACCGATGAAGCCGCTGAGCAAGCTAGACTTGACAAGATTCTTGCTCGCTCTAGTGAACATGCCCTTGCCTTTGGTAACGATGCAGACGATATGCGCGCACCAGGTCGTCATATTGATCCACGTGTAATGATTGGCGATTTGTCGTCAAATCCTGCTGCCTATGGCGCAGATCGTATGGCACTTATTAATAAACTATTTACTGAACTAAAAGATAAAGCAACGGTTAAAGGCGAGTCTTACCAACAGCTTGTTACCTCTGCTAATAGCTTATTTGGCCAGTACCGAGCTCAAGCAGGTGTTGTCTCTCGTCAAATAGGCGGTGTATACGTTGAGCGCGCTGTAGTGGGTGATACAAACGCAGATAAACCATTTACACCGGTATCGCTTGAGCGTCAAACACAAGCAATGGATATACTCGCAAAATTTGTATTTGCACCAGACGTACTACAAAACATGCAGCCTCTATACAGCTACTTACAATTGCAGCGCCGAGGCTTTAATCACTTTGGTAAAAATGAAGACCCTAAAGCACACCAAATGATTTTAGGTATGCAAAAGTCTGTACTTGCACAGCTATTACACCCTGCTGTGTTACTGCGTATTTCTGACACCGCTTTGTACGGCAATGAATATAGCCTAACTCAGTTTATGGAAGATTTAACCGCCAACATTTTTGTAAAAAGCAAAGATGCCAACTCTATTAGTCACAACTTACAAATTGAGTATGTTAATCAGCTAATCGCGATTGCAGGCCTTCGCAAAGCAAGTAAATACGATAACTTAGCTAAAACAGCGGCGTTATATCAGCTAACTCAAATAGCCGATAGCAGTGTTGCATGGGGATCTGATACAGCAACTAAAGCGCATAAAAAATACATTGATCGCTTAATTGCAAAAGCACTAGAGGCATAAAATAGCTCTAATAATTGAGTAAACCAAGGCCACGTTTAACGTGGCCTTTTTTATAAAGCGAGATTTAAAAATTAAATATAAATAGTGCCCTTTAAATACCTTACAGCATGCCCCGTTAAGGTGACTGTTGTATCACCCACTTCACATAGTAAATGCCCGCCTCTACTTGAAGCCTGATAAGCACTTAACGTATTTTTACCCAATTGCTGCGCCCAAAAAGGTGCTAACCCTGTATGAATTGAGCCCGTTACATAATCTTCGTCGCCACCGCTTGCAGGCCAAAAATAACGAGATATAAAATCATATTCAACACTTGGAGCAGTGGCCACTACATCAAGTGGGTAAAGCGTTTTTAAAAGTTCAGAGTTAGTTTTTAATTCAAGTATTTGATCGGCATTTTTATAAATAGCAAAGTAAGCTTGGCGATTTTTAAGCACTTTACTCGGTTGTATAGACAGGCCATCAAGCAATTGCTGTGGCGCATTTTGTACCTCAACCGGTGCTTGTTTAGGAAAGGTCATTGCAAAACTGCCATCGTCGTTTTTATTAACGATTAGCTCGCCCACTGCATCAGCAATAAAGCGAATTTGCGATACGTTATGCTCTTCACATAAAACATACGCCGCAGCAAGTGTGGCATGACCACAAAAATCGATTTCCATTAACGGCGAGAACCAGCGAATAACAAAACTTCCATCGTCTTGCAGGCAGGTAAAAGCCGTTTCAGATACGTTATTCTCAGCGCCAATCTTTAGCATTAAATCGTCACTTAACCACGCTTTAAGTGGGATCACTGCTGCATAGTTACCTTTAAATAACTCATTCGCAAACGCATCAATTTGATGAATAGCTAATTGCACTTTAATCCCCTAAACTATTTTATATACACGCTGAAGGTAAAATTTCTTTTGGTACTGTTGTTTTATTTTCGCCAACCGCTTGCATGCCAGTTACCGGTTCGTCAAACCCACATAACCACGCAATCGGGCTTGTAGGGCTTCCCGTTACAACTGCGGGTCTGAATGTTAAAACTGTATTTTGCAAAAGCTGTGAAGCTTTATTACCCAAGCTAATATGAATAGCACCATTATCAACTGTAATACCTGTTACTCGATTGCCAATCAAAAATTTACTTTCAGGCACACCTGCTTGTTCATTACTTGCTGGAAAACGCCTGTTTTCAAGATAATAAACCGTAACGTCTTCTCTAATGGCAGCTGCCATTGCAAGTGGGTCAACAAGTTCTGCTCGTTGTATATACTTACTGTATTGAGGTAGCGCAACCGCAGCTAAAATACCAATAATGGACACCACCACCATCAACTCTATTAACGTAAATCCTTTTGTTCTCATAGCACTTCTCCTAGCATAAATAGTGGTTGATAAGCCGCTTTCACAAATAAGCAAATAGACACAACAATGACCAAACCATAAACAATAACGAGCTTATTTATAAAGCTTTTAATATGTGTATTAAGTAACTTTAGCTGCTGCTTTAATAACGCTTTAAATTCTTCTTGGGTTTCTAAACCTAGCAGCTCGCATTGAGCTAAGTGCTGGGTTTGAGGTGTAGAGGCTTTAACACCCTTTTTATGATTACTTGGAAATAATAGCGTGGTAATTAAAGAGTTATGCTCATTAATTAATTGACGAGGAATAAGAAATTTAAATAAACCCGAAAAAGGCTTTAGCTCTGTGAGAGCACTTACATTTTTTAGCTTTAAAATAACGGTAAAAATAACACTCAGCAATAAAACGAGTAAAATAATTGGCACATACCAGTACGTAAAATAATCATCAAATACATGATTTAAAGAAACAGTATGCTTGCTATATATCTCAACAAAAGTAGGCACAACAAAAGACTGATACAACAAAGAGGATAAAACATAAATAACAAATACAATGGTTAAGTAACTAAGCCAGCCCTTGTGCTCAAACTTAAATTCGTTAACTAATTCCGGTAAACATTGATAATACGTAGCTTGCTTTTGCGATGTTGCCTCATCTTGAGATGCAATTTGCGTCACCAGATTATGCGCTAATTTACTATGCGACCCGCTATTGGCATACATATTTAAATGGGGCTGTGTACTCAGCTCATCTTTTTGCTCTGTACTTAGTGTTTTAGAGCTATTAACACGGCAAATATAGCCAAACTGATTCCAATTCATACTTTATCCTTTTATTAGATAAAGTAATTTGCCATAAATTAGGCTAAATAGGAACTTAAGTAGCTTGTTTTTAAGCCATTACAGGCCGCATTCTATAATATTGCATACAACCAAATTGCACAGCATTGGTAAGCAACAGCATAATAAACATAAGTAAGTGCGCTGTGCTTGGAGCCGCTGTTGTAAGCTCAACAACTAAGCCGCAAATACCAGCAATAAACTGCAAGCTAAAGTAGCGCGCGCTTAAATTACTTACATTACCCGTACGCAATGTTTTATAAGTTTGCGGCATAACACGTACCGAACTCATCACAAGGCCAACATACGTTAAAGCGCTTAATACCGTTGCAGTATCGAGGCTTGAATTCAAAAGTAGTGAAAAAGGCAGTAACGAAAAACCTAGCATAGTAAACAACTGTACCCGTTCTCGTTTAGCTGCGTTATAACGTGCAAAAAAATACAAAATAAGTCCGCTTAACGCACCGGTTACAATAAATGGTAACGCAATATAAAAACGCTCAAAATAAATATTGTAGGTTATAAAATATAGGCTTTGTGCTAACCCAAACGTCATCATCAATAGTGATAAACCTGAGACACTACGATTTTTTCGAATTTTGTTTAGTAATGGTAAAAAACTAAAAACCAAAATAAATGAAGACAATATAGGCAAATAATGCGCCAAAGCAACCTCGCTCGTTACATAAATGTTAATTAAACACGGAAATAAAAACATTTAATAAACATTTGTTTTAAAAGGCTTTTACTATGAGCGCGGCATTGTAGAGCCGCGTAAATTTAACTCAACTAAATAAGACATTCTTGTTTTAGGTACTGGCAAGCTAGGTATACAAAAACCGTAGAATTAAGTTCACGGTTTACCGGTTTAATAGAAAGCCTCACCGCCAAACTATTAAATAAAAATGATAGTTGTTATCATGCGCAGGTCATTAGTTGCTGTATATAAAACTACCTATGAGAAAAACTCTTTTTAAAATTCACAGTTGGATCGCTCTAATAGCTATCATTCCATTGATTGTTATTAGTATTACAGGGAGCGTATTAGTTTTTAAAAGTGAAATAGATGGCTTGCTTATGCCAAGCAGCCACTTTGTTGTAAATGCACTGCCAGAGCGCATGCCAATCGACACGTTAATTGCCAAAATAGAGCATGCTTACCCTGAATATGTAGTAGGTAGTTGGGAAATATTTAACGATGATACAGCTGATCGGGTTTACTTAGTCAAACGCGGCACAGAGCAATGGTATAAGTTTCATTTAAACCAGTATACGGGTGACATTTTGTCTGAACCTGTTGGTACCAGCCATTATTTTACCGATTGGTTTTTAGAACTACATTACACTTTTTTACTGAACGACTTTAAAAACCTGCCAGGGCAAACAGGCACTGTACTAGGCTTCTTTTTTGCTCTGTTTTTATTGGTATTAGGTATTACTGGGCTTATTATTTATCGTAAATTTTGGCAGCGTCTATTTAGTGTGCGCTGGCGTGCAACACTGCAAATTGTACTTAGCGACATTCATAAAATGACGGGGGTTATAGGATCTCCCATCATTATTATTTTAGCTATCACAGGTGGCTACTTTAACTGGGCGGTGTGGTATCACGAAGTTATTGAACACGCAGATGAAGAGCACTTTGTACTAACCAAAAACCTACACAGTAGCGATATTTCGTTTCAACGCATACTTGATGACAGTAAAAAGCAAATCTCCACTTTTAACGGTACGTTTTTAGTTATGCCACTCGAGCCTGACGAAAACATTACCTTATTCGGCGAAGTCGATACCGCCAACCCACTTGCTAGTGAGTATGCCAATACGGTTAGCTATAACAAGCTAACAGGCGAGCACATAGCTAACTGGGATATTCGCGAAGTAGGCGTTGGCTGGCAGGTAATTGATAGCTTTAGAAAGCTTCACTTTGGCTACTTTGCAGGGCTAATAAGTAAAATACTGTGGTGCGTAATTGGTTTGAGTCCGGTGTGGCTAGCAGGTACTGGTTTTTACTTATGGTTTACTCGCCGTAGACGTAAAAAACAATCACAAAAAAACCGTTTTAATAAACGCAGCACAGCAAGTGCTTGTTTATAAAAAGTTAAGAATTTCAGGTTAAGTTACAGCCCTTACAGAATGGCAAGTAACTTAGCCTGAATCCCCATACATTTAATAGCTTTATAACGAATAATAAAAGCTCAGCCACGCTCGCATTTCATCTTCAAAACTGTCGCCTTCTACTCGCGATAGCCCCATATTAAATGTTAAATCGTTTACACCTGCTGGCCCCATTCCAAAACTAAAATCACCTTGGTATTTTAAGCCGTAGCTTTGTGCGTATACGGTGTCGTCGAGTTGATGTTGCTTATAATAAAGCCATGGCATGCCTTCTTTAAAGCTAAAGCCGCCACCGTAACCTTGATAGCGCTTTGCAGTTGCGCTGTAAAAAGGTAACTCCGATGAAAGTACATATTCACTATTTTGCTGCTGATTAATAAGATTTGAGCTAAAGCCACCTAATGCAAGGCTGCTGTCATCACGTTGTTTTTGATCAAAGTTTGCATAAAGAGGAATACCAAACGCTTTACCAAAAATTTTGGCGGCTAAATCGTAACCTTGCCAACTATTGCTCTTACTACTACCATCGTACCAACTGGCATAAATACTTTGGCCTATTGCAAAGTCTTGACGATCATATTGCCAATTTTGAGCAACGCCTAAACGCGTCCAATTTTTATGGCTTTGCTTATAATCAGTGTAATTGTAGGCAAGCTCTGGCGTTAAACTTAACTGCCCAAATTTAACGGGGTAACTTATTGCGGCAAAACCACCACGGGCATCCATGTCTGCACTTAGACTTTGCTGATACTGGCGCGATGTATTCAAATCATAGTCAAACAGTGCAAGTTTCAGTTTTACATCAAGCGCATTATATTTTGCCTGCACATAACCACCGTGCAGTGCCCCATCGTGTAAATCAGTGCTATAACCCGCTTGTAAGTCGAGCTGCTTTAATAAGTCGCTACTTTTAATGCTTAAATCTAACAAACTGGTAGAAGCCGAATAATACTGAGAGCCAATCGCAAAGGTAGCGTGCTGGTCGAGCACGTTGTAATTTGTTTGCTCTGTAGTTTCGTGCGTATATATTTTAGCTTTTGGAAGTGTATGTTCGTTTACTATTAGCAGCGGTGCTTTTTTGTTAGCTGCAAACTCAGTAACTACAGTGCTTTTTATAGCTTTTGGCAGTGTTTTTACATTTGGTCCATCTGCGGTTATCGAAAAATAGAGTAACGAGCCATCAGCCATTTCAATTGGGTGGGCAACTGCCTCTTGCCCTTGGGTTAACCTGGTGAGTGTTTTACTCTCTATGTTGTAGTTATAAATATCGGTGGCGCTATTTAAACCTGCAACAAAGTAAAGTGACTCGCCATTATGGCTAAAGCTTGGCTGACTTAAATATTGATACCCGTTTGGCATAGGTACTGATAGCTGTTGTTCGCCGTTTATACCTTGTATATACAATTGCCAATTTTCATTTAATGATGTTGATAAATAAGCTAATTTAGTTTCGTCAGGACTGAGTATTGGGTAATCGTAAGTTGTCTCAAGGCTTTTTATAAATAATGGTGTGATGGTTTGCGTATTGAGATCAACCTTTACTAATTCAGAGTAGCCATCTCTTATTTGCTCGCCATACAAGGTTTCACCGTTACTGGTTACGTTAAAGCGGCGAATACCAGCAAGTTCGGTAAGCTGTTCGATATTGCCTGTCTCAATGTTATAGCTAAATATATCAGACACTTTGTTATAAATACCCGACTCTTCATTGCTGTACGCATTAAAATATAACGTTGTGCTATTTACCCATTGAGGGTTTGCAATACCGGCTCGGTTTATTTGATTAAGCACTTGCTTTTGTTCGCGCTTAAACACACTTGGCACTGTATCGGGAATATCTTGTGCATCATTTTCGAGTAGTTCTTTTTGCGCTTTAGTAAACTCTTCTTGCGCTTTAATGTTGTCATCAGTGCTATAAATTATAAGCTTGGTATTACTCTCTTTATCTCGCTCAACAATCGCAATTTTACTACCATCTTTTGAAAGTGCGGGGTTACTCGCATATAAGTTAAGCTCAAGCCAAAGCTCACTATGAAGTAACGGCTCTCCTTGCTCTATTTGCATTACTTTATAGGTATATTCAGCTATAAATCGTCGATATAGCTTGGCTGCACTTTGCCCAAACACACCGCTAAATGCCTCATCGAAGTTACGCGTTTTTACGCCTTGCATTCGCGTCCATACACTATCGAGCGTTTGTTCTGAATAGTTTTTCTCTAACCAATTTAAAAAGCGGCTACCCATTAAGTAAGCCATTGAGCCGCCCATAAAGCCCTGCTCGCCATTTAACTGCCCATAGGTTGGCAGTGCGCCCTGTTGAGCAAACTCTCGCAGTATTGACTCTGAGTAGTTATCAAACAGGCGCCCACGTCCAGTCATTTTAGACTCAATCAATGTGGCATAGCCTTCGGCAACCCATCGTGGTGTATTGCTATAGGTTAAATCGTATAAATCCCATATACCACGTACTTTTTGCTGCCAGTCATTGCGTGTAGGCTGTGCTAAATGCACTAAATGAATATATTCATGCAGTACAAGTAACTGCTGCCAGCCAGAGCTGTTTGATATAACTGTGTCGGATTGCGGCGGGGTTGTAAAAAGTGCCATTACAGGGTTATTTGAGGTAGGTAATGCAAAGCCATTAGCTGCATTTAGGGGATCAAACACGACTACATCAACTGTTTTATCAAGTGCTCGGTTTTGCTGCTCAAGCACTTTGGTGCGTACTATTTCAAGCTCTGTTGCAGTTGATTTAGCAAAATCAGCATGCTCAACACTGTAGTGAATATTAAAATGTTCGGTATGAATAGTTTGCCAATCAGCGGCAAAGCTTGGTGCTGCTAGTAATAAAGCCGATGCGATAAGTGTTTTTTTCATGAGTGTCCCTAAAAGAATTCCTTAATACCATCTAGGGTATTATTAAATGTCTTTCATGGGCAGTAAGAAAGTGTAATAAAGCATGTGCAAATGTGTATTTACACATGTTTTATTACGGGAGTTTACATCCAGCTGCGAGTATCTGACTCAATCTGCTTAATTGTAAAATCGATAATAAAGTCAGCGTCTTGCTGCTTTATATAAGGCATAAATGCAAAACCTGAAGCAAGCTGTATGTATAAGCTTTTTAAGCCTGATTTGCGCATTAAGTACGTACTTATACTGCGTGCACTTTGCGCTTTATAAAGTTCAAAAACACGGTAATGAACGCCAATCATGCCTTTGCGTACAACCATGTAAAATCGACCATTATCCTCATGCATGTAATAACCATAACGCTGATACGATAAGGTTACCAAACCAGAAAACACCACCAAAACGCCAAGGCTAATCAAAGTATTAATATCGGCAATAAAACAAAAACCAAACACCAATGCACTAGGTAACAGTGCATAAAAGCCTAAGTTTTTATACAAAAGCGCTCGCTCTGCGCGCTTAAAAGCGAGTTTTTTACTATTAAACCATGGGTAAATCCATTGGCATACACTATCAACTTGTTCGCTATTTAATACAGGTAACACTAAGGTTTGTTTATTTTGTTTAGCCGCAACACCTGCAACTAAACCACCGCTACTTGCTTGCAAACACTCCACCGTAAATCGCTTTAGTAATCGGCCCATTAAGTTTTGCTTTATAACAATAGATTGCACTTTATCCATGCTCATCGAAAGCTGATGGCGCTCTAACAAGCCTGCAATACGTTTAAATTTTTGACCTTTAAAATAAAGCTCAAAATTATAAAAACGAATAAGCGACATAGTCATAGATAACATAACGGCCACCAAAATTAATAAAACAATTAAGGTGATCATCGCAAAGGTAGCAGCACTTGCCAGCATGCCAAGCTCTTGCTCATAAAAGCCTTCTACTTTAGCAATAATTTGCTTCTCTAAAAAATCAACAATCAGGTTTATAAATGGCGCAAAAGCAGCGATTGCTAAAATAGCCATATTCGACATTAAACCAAATTTGGCGATTTCTTTATTGCTAATGCTTAGGCTGTTTTCAGTAGTGTCTGCTTCGCTTTGTTCAGTGCTTTGTATTTCTTCTTGTTGCTGCGCTTTAAAAGCAAAGATCTGTTTACGCATTTGCTGCGCGTAGTCTTTAGTGACACCAGGTAAAACAACTTCTTGTGACACACTGCCTGCAGCATCAAAAATACAATTAACTAAACTTACGGGAGTAAAATAAAATGGCTCGGCAATATTAACGTTTTGTACACGGCCAAATTTAAGCGTAAGTCGCTCTTTTTTAAATACGCCTTTATTAAGCAATATTTCGTTATCGCTACTAATACAAAACTTAAAATTTAAATAATATAAAAATGAGTAAACAAGCAACGAAATCAGCGCAATACCACCTGCAACCTGTGCCCAAAACAACTTATTTTCTACTTGAGTAACAAACACTACAAACATAGGCAGCAAGTTTAAAAGGCCATCTTTTACAAAACGCACACTAAAATGCACAACAAAATATAAAAGCGCCCAAGACGATACTTTTTGCCAATCATTTGAGCTAGTTTGCTCCTCAATAATACTATTACTCATCGACTAAAACCGCCTGAGGAGCCGTATCGTCTTGACGGTAGTTTTGTACAAATTGGCGCATATTTTTACAATCATCATGGGTTAACCCACTAATTTGCAAATCGGCACTTACGCCGCCTGCGCTAAATAATTTGATGCTCGCAAGGCTAAGCTTTCGCTCTATTGGCCCCTGATGTATTTCCATATGTTGTACTCGCGCTAAAGGCAATACCGTTACTTGTTGCCAAATAACCCCTTTTTTAAAAGCAATATCATGGTTTCGTACCGCAAAACCCTGCAGCCTTATGCTAACCATGTTGTACAACATGGAAACAGCTACTAAAACGGGCATACCAATTAGCAAGTAAGTTTGCGCACTCTCAGCAAAAGCTTCGTTAAAATAACAAACCGCAATAAGTACCCCAATTAACGGAATATAAAATGTAAGCCAGTTAAGCTGAGTATGTAATAAGGCCTTGTCAGCTAAAGGCTTAAAATTAATGGCGCTATGCGCTGGTAAATCCATTATTTGTTGATTGTTATACACAATTGCATCCTATCGGGATTATTAATTAGCCCAGCTAATGGTGGTTACTAATGTATGATTTTGCTTTGGCTCAAGCGTTACTTTATCTGTCAGTACATTAGCAGCCTCTAGGCAGAGCATTGTTTTATATTCATCATCAGCAAAATTAGATAATCGTTTTGATTTTTCTATCCATGGGTTCCACAGTACACACGAGTTTGAATTTTCACGGCTCACATTAATAACACCTTCTGGCGTATTAATTGTTTGTACTGCACTTGCTTGTGTATAAATCATGTCGGTTTCGCGCTCAAAACTTACAACGTCATTTTGCACAAATGGCCCTTCACTAAACTCAATATATTGCGCGCCTTGCAAACCATCAACATGGGTATTTGTAATGTCTGATGTAGGAAAATAGGTATGCAGCGCTTGAGTAAAGCTAAATGGCGTATTTCCTAAGTTAGTCGTAGTTAAGCGAACCTGTAACTTATCACTTAATATAAACTCCACTTTTAATGCTGACTGATGCGGCCAATACGTTGTATTAACGAGCTTCATAGGTAACTTTAAACTCACCGTAATTTGCTCATCAGATTCGTGTACTTCATCGGCTTGCCACACGCTTGTGCGCGCAAAACCATGAGCAGGCCACCCATCGTTAGCGTGTGTACCAAACCACGGCCAACAAACAGGAATACCACCTCGAATACTTGCCCCTTCTTGATAGGTTTCGTCTTGCGATACCCAAATAAGCGGCTCATTATTTTTAGGGGTAAATTGGGTAATTTGCCCACCTTGCAAGAATATTTTTGCATCGCACTTTGCACTAGCTACTTTAATAAACTCAAGACCGGTTTCGCTTTGTTCAATGCTAACTGATGGCGATAATTTCATACCCTTCCCTATAATACTGATACTAAAGATTTTTAATGTTTACATATAAACAATAATGCATGCTTAAAGTATACGCTATTGATATTAAATATTGATTGCTGAATTTGTTCATTGCCGATTAATATATATACAGTAAACTCACAAACAATTACTTTGTGCTAACAGCTGTAAATGAATAATACTAAAGTCTATACAATAAGACTTGCCAATTATTCACAACATACGTACTGTGCGCAACTTAATGCACACAAGATACTAAGAAAATTTACTAAAATTTAAACAACATAATTTTACATTAGTTACTGCTCTAACTATTAAAAACCAATAAAAGCGGCCTAAAGTACAATATATTGTTTGAATTCAATTTATTTGATGTGTAACATTTCGCGATTACGGCAAACTACCGCCCCATCGATGAGATAAGCAAATGCAAAAATATGACGAGTTATTGGTTTCTTTACGTAAAGTAATCCGCGCGATTGACTTACATTCTAAGCAGCTAAATAAAACTTCGGGTTTAACAGGGCCACAACTGCTTATAATGCAAGAAGTGCAAAAAACTGATGGAATAACGGCGAGCCGTATTGCTCAAAATGTAAATTTAAGCCCGGCAACAGTCACCAATATTCTCGACAGAATAGAAAGCAGAAACTTAGTAACACGCGTACGCAGTCAAATGGATAAACGCAGAGTGAGCTTATACCTCACCGAGAAAGGAAAAGAGTTACTTGATAAAGCACCTCAGCCATTGCAAGAACACTTTATTGAAAAGTTTTCTGCGCTTGCTGAGTGGGAACAGAGCCTTTTACTCTCATCAATGCAGCGTGTAGCCGCAATGATGGATGCAGATAAATTAGATGCATCGCCCCTTCTAGAAGTTGGTGCGCTTACTCAAGCTCCTAAAGAATAAACAATAAAAAAAACACATAGTTTTTGTACTTACTCTAAACGTAAGGCGTTTTTCGACGTCTTGAATTTTTTATTTTTTAATCAAAATCTGAGCGGCAATTATGACTAAACTCTCAAAATTAACACTAGCACTAGTATTAGGTGGTGTTACAAGTACTTCTTATGCGTCTGATGATCTAGACACATTACAAAGCCAACTTAAACAGCTTAAACAGCAAATGCAGTTGCTTGAAAATAAGTTAGTTGAAGAAAAAACAAAACAGCAACAAATTAACAAGCAACACGAACGACAAGTTGCAAACATCAGTAAAAAATCTGATCAAAAAGTGGTTGAAGTTGCCGCAGCTACACCAGAGAAAAAAGATGAAGGCATTAAAGTAGGTGGAGCAATACGCTTTAACTACAGCACCAATACATACGATGAAGATACCCAAGATCGCGGTGGCGATTTTGATTTTGATATTTTTCGTTTAAATGTGTCTGGCGAAATTAACGATATTTCACTAAACGGTGAAATACGTTTTTACGATTATATGACCGTTGTTAAGTACGCTTACTTAGGTTACGAGTTTGCAGATGGCTGGGAAGGACAAGCAGGTATTGCACCCGTGCCTTTTGGTAATGGCCCATACAACTCACACAGCTACTTTTTCAGTACTAACTATTACGTAGGCCTAGAGGACGACTTTGATTTAGGTGTAGTAGTAAAACGTAAACTTAAAGATAACTGGAAACTAGACCTAGGCTTTTTCAAAAATGACGAGCGTGGCGGAGTAGAAAGCTCAACAGATATTAACCATCGTTACTCTTACGACATTATTGGTAGCCGCTCAGCAGACGAAGACACATACGATGCACCAGGCTCTCGCATAGGCGAATACAATACGTTTGCAGGGCGTGCAACATATCAAATTGAGCACAGCAAAAACGTAACTACCGATGTGGGTGTATCACTATTAAGTGGTGGCTTACATGATGGTAACGATCGTGCAGGTAACTACGGTGCATGGGCACTTCATGTTGATAGCACAATTAACAACTGGAATATCCAATTTCAACACGGTGAATACGACTACGACCTAGACGACAGCAGCGACCGCTTTGTTGTTGGTGCTTATGCGTATTACGACACTGTATCTAGCGAAGCAACTATGACTAACTTTAACGTTGCTTATAATTACTCGCTTGATTGGGGCCCAGTTACCGACATTCAATTTTACAACGATTACGGCATTATTTATGACAAGTCTGACGATAGCGCAGATACATGGATGAACGTAACGGGTATGAGTGTTGCTGCAGGTGGTTTCTTTAGTTACTTCGACTTTATTCAAGCTCGTAACCAGCCGTTTATTGGCGGAACAGTTATTGGTGATGGCGATACAGAACGTCGCTTCAACATAAATATCGGTTACTACTTCTAAACTGCTAACCACATTTATTTTTTAAAAGGGCAAACTTAGTTTGCCCTTTTTTATTGATTTTAAGCTTCGAATTAATAGTTATTTAGCCTACAATTACAGATACCTGAGCACGCCTAAAAAGAGCCTAAGTGAATATAAAAACAGCCTTTATTTGTTATAAAAACTTATGGTTTAAAGCGCTTGGTTTGTTACTTGTTGCGCTTGGTATCATAGGTATTGTGCTGCCTGTTATGCCTACCACTATATTTTTTATTTTGGCGCTTACCTGCTTTACTCGCTCATCCCCCGCGCTTGAAAAGTGGCTGTTAAACCACCCGCGTTACGGTGTAACTCTGCAGCAATGGCAAGCCCACAAAGTAGTGCCCGTTAAAGCCAAATGCTACGCTGCTATTGGCATGCTAATAGGATTTATATTTTTACTTTATTCAGCCGCCCCTATTTGGGTTATTTACCTTGTTGCAGCAATAGAAATATCGGTAATGATTTACCTTATATTAAGACCTTCCAGCCCTCCTAAGCATTAAATATCCATTTTTTACCTGCATACCACCTTTATTTCAAAGTTTTTATGTAAAGATAAGCAAGTAAATTTGTAATAGCTAATGCAAATCATTATCATGTTGTAAATTTAATTTATTAACTGTTTTTATGTCGTTTATTAATAAGCGGGCTTTGTATAGTACAAGCCGTGCTCTACATATTTATATTTCTACAGCTTTGTTTTTTTTGCTTATTTTATTTTGCGTTAGCGGCATTGTGCTTAATCACGTCGATTGGCTTAAAAACGATAAAAATAACGGTCAAGTAACCGCAACGATTCCTGCAGAGCTAGTTACTAAAGCAAATGCACAGCTAAATACGTTGCCTACGCTATATCCTGAAATAGAAGCTTATTTAGCTAAGCAGTATTCACTTACAGAAGTAAAAAGTATTGAGTGGGAAAAAGAAGATGCACTTGTCATGCTCGACTACCCACTACCAGCGGGATTTGCCTACGCAGAGCTTGATTTTAAAACTGGCGAGCTAAACCTTGATTACCAAACAGGTGGCTTTTTAAGCCTTATTGGCGACTTACATAAAGGTCGTTACACCGGTGAGGTATGGAGTTGGGTAATTGATATATCGGCCGTATTAATGATTTTATTTGCCATTACCGGCATGATTATTTTATTTCAAAATAGAAAAAAACGCTTAGCAGGAATATGGATAACCTTACTAGGAGTCGCAACTCCACTGGTTATTTATTTATGTTGGGTTCCACAAATAAAAGGAGTGTCTTAATGGTTAAATTTAAATTATTTATAAGCGCCACGTTACTACTTGTAGCTGCGTTTTTTCAAACATCAGCGCATGCGCAAACACCACAGCTAGAGGTTGAATTAACGCTTCCCGACTTAGAAGTGCAACCGTATCACCGCCCATACGTTGCAGTTTGGCTTGAAACACCCGAGCGCAAACACGTTACAACGCTGGCACTTTGGGTGCAAAAAGCAGAGTGGTTTAAAGATTTACGCCAATGGTGGCGTAAAGCCGGTAAAAGCGATGCTAACTTTGACGGCATTAGCGGCGCAACCAAGCGCGCCGGTACTTACACTATAAATTGGCAAGGTAATGATTTAGACGGTAACCCAGTAAAACCAGGCAAATACTTACTAAATATTGAAGTTGTACGCGAAGAAGGCGGCAGAGATTACACCCGTGTTGAGCTTGATTTAACTAAATCAGGCAAGCTAACAATTGATGGTAAAAACGAGTTTTCTAAAAGCTTCGTCACTGTAAGCACTAAGTAACTGCTACTTAATCATTTAAATTTAAGGAAATACAATGAAAATTAATTTATTAAAAACGGCATTAATCGGCGCATTGAGCTTATCTGCTTTAGTGTCAACTTCGGCAAGTGCACACGGACGTTGGTTACTACCTTCGCACACGTCACTTTCTGGCGATAAAGCGCATTACGTGATGATTGACGCAAGTATTTCAAACGAAATGTTTGCACCAGACAAAGCCTTTAAACCTAAAGAAAAAGGCGCAGAGTACGACGATACGTTATTAATGGCACTTGCGCCTAATGGTGAGCCAGTAATCGACACCATTCGTGCTTATTACCTAAAGCGTAAAAGCTCAGCAGCGGTAAGCTTAACAGAGCAAGGTACTTACCATATTGCCATGACGCAAAAGCCAATGTACATGACCTTCTACAAAAATGAAGAAGGCAAACGCAAGCGCGTATTTGGTAAAAAAGCAGACGCTAAATTACCTAGCAATGCAAAAGATGTAACTACAACGAAGGTTGTTTCAACAGTAGATACATTTGTAAGCCGAAATGGCACCTCAAAGCCTGCACAGTTAGGTTTAGGCTTAGAGCTTAGCGGCCCAACGCATCCAAATGATTTATTTGTAGGTGAGCAAGCACGTTTTCAATTACTACAAGATGGTAAATCTGCTGGTGAAGGCATTGAAGTAAGTATTTTAAAAGGTGACACCCGTTACCGTAACGAACGTGGCGAAGTAAAAGTAACAACCGATAAAGATGGTATGTTTACAATTACGTGGAAAGAGCCAGGCCTATACCTAATCGAAACGTCTAACGATGTTGAAGTAAACGAAGAAGGTGTAGACGCAGGACGTTATGCATTATTTACAACGCTTGAAGTTGCCCCTGAATAATTTTAATTACTAAATTTAAAAAATTGAAAGGCCAAGCATTTGCTTGGCCTTTTTACGTCTTACTAACTTTTATCTAAAATCCTCTTGAATTCGCAACCATTCGACACAAGATTGCAACTACAACGATCCAAACGCCTATATCGTGCGTAAACAGTGGCTTCACTTGTTAACAACTTAGAATATCTTAGATAGTTTTTATCTTTGCACTAGGGTAGCCGCTTCTATATGATTCGCTCCTTTCGAATCATCAATAAGGGCTTGTTTATCTTTCGAGGTTGAATTTGCAGAAGTATGTTTGGCTTTTAGGCAAGACAGAGCCTATGTAGTGTGGTTATTCCCCATAAATAGGCGATAACGCAGCATAAATGCAAAACATGCGCTGCCTTTAGGTTCGTCCTAGGGGCGATTTACTCTTTGTTGCTCGGTTTTTACTTAGCCCACTAGGTTACAAATCTCGCGCCGCGATTAAATCGCCCCTAGCTAGAACAAATTTCAACCCTGAAAGGTCAACAAGCCCTAACAGTTCTTGGGGAACAATTAATGACTTTTAAGCGTTTATCTGCAAATAAACTCGCACTTAGCTTGGCCGTTACCACTGCTCTTAGCACACCTTATTCTATGGCTGTTGCCGCAGAGCAAGATAATCAAGCAGAAAAAAATATCGAAGTAATTTCGGTTACCGGTACTCGCAGAAGCCTACGCAGTATTGCCGAAAGTACGGTACCTGTAGATATTATTACCAGCGGTGATATGCAAAGTACCGGTCAGCTAGAAATAAGCCAAATACTAGCAAACCAAGTACCTAGCTTTAACTACCCAAGCGCGACTATGGGTGATGGTACTGACCATGCAAAACCTGCTGTTTTACGTGGATTAGCACCCGATCACACATTAGTGCTTATTAATGGTAAGCGCCGCCATGCCGGTGCGCTATTAAACTTAGCAGGTGTTGTTGGCCGAGGCTCTACAGCTGTTGATTTGAACATGATCCCAACCTCTGCAATTAAGCGTGTTGAAGTACTACGTGATGGCGCAGCCGCACAGTACGGCTCTGATGCAATTGCTGGCGTAATTAACATTGTACTTAAAGATGCCTCAGAAGGCGGTAGCGTAAGCGTAACGTACGGTAAATACGATACTCAAATGGCTGGTGTATCTCAGCTAGACAGCACCTACGCAGATGCAAACGGCGACTTAGCCTTTAATACCGGTGGCGACAGAGAAGTAAACGACGGTGCAACACGCACTGTTAGTGCAAACTCTGGCTTTTCGTTATCTGATAACGGCTTTGTAAACGTATCAATTGAGTACCGCGATAACGACTCAACTCAACGCTCTGGCTTTGACCCACGCGAACAATACAGCCGCCTTGATGATGGCAGCCTAGACCCACGCGAATTTACTATCGATCGTTACAACCACCGTTTTGGTAAAGCAGACCTTGAAGACTACGCTTTGTTTTACAACATGGGTTACGATTTAGATAACGGCTATAACCTTTACTCATTTGGTAGCTACTCAAAACGCGAAGGTAATTCAGGTGGTTTTTACCGCCGTGCAAAAGACAGCCGTAACGTTTTAGAAGTGTACCCAGATGGCTTTTTACCGCAAATTGAAACCGACGTACAAGACTACTCGTTTGCACTAGGCTTACAAGGTGAAACTAACGACTGGACATGGGATGTAAGTACCAACTACGGCCGTAACGACTTTGGCTTTGGCGTTGTAAATAGTATTAATACATCACTAGGTGCCGACAGCCCAACCGAATTTGACAACGGCGCACTGGTTTACGATCAGTTTTTAGTAAACGCAACGGCAAATACCACGCTTGATTTTGGCTTGCCAGATGACGTATTTTTTACCGTAGGTACTGAATACCGCCACGAAAGCTACAAAATAGAAGAAGGCGAAGAAGCGTCTTACATCACTGCTCTTGATAGCGACGGCAATCCAATTGCAGCCGGTGGCGCACAAGTACTAGCTGGTTTTGGACCAGAAAGCGCGACTGACGAAAGCCGTCATAACATCGCTTTATTTGTTGAGTTTGATACCTACTTAACAGAAAACTGGAACGTCGTTTTAGCCGGCCGTTATGAAGATTACAGCGACTTTGGTGACACATTTACCTCTAAACTTGCCTCGCGTTACAGCATTACTGAAAACCTATCGCTGCGCGGTGCAATTAGCACAGGTTTCCGTGCGCCATCATTAGCACAAAGCTCGTACCGCCAAATATCAACCGTACTTGAAAACAACCAACCATTTGAAGTTGGTCTATTCCCTACCGATTCAGCAGCAGCGCAAGCACTAGGTGCTCAACCATTAGATGCTGAAGAATCAGTAAACGTTACTGCAGGTTTTATTTACACTCAAGGCAGCTTTAGCTTAACTGTTGATGCATACCGCATTGATATTGATGACCGTATTGTATTGTCTGAAAACTTAGAAGGCGATGCAGTAGTAGAAATACTACAAAATGCCGGTGAGCTAAACACAGAAAGCGTACGTTACTTTACCAACGCTATCGACTCACGCACGCAAGGCGTAGATATAGTTGCCACTTATAACTTAGATTTAGACAACTTAGGTGATTTACGTTTAAACGTAGCCGCTAACTTTAACGATACCGAAGTAACGCACGTAAACGACAACCCTAGCGAGCTTAACTCACTAGGTGACGACTACGTAGTGTTTGCGCGTCGTGAAGTAGGTCGTTTTGAAGAAGGCACACCAGATAGCAAATGGAACCTATCGGCAGTGTGGAACTTTAACGAATGGCAAACTACGCTTCGAGCCACGCGCTACGGTGAAGTCGCTGATATTTCAACAACAGCCGATCGCGATGAATACCTAGACCCTAAGTGGATCACCGACCTAGAAGTAGCCTACCGCCCAGACGAATACTGGAAATTTGCCTTAGGCGCAAACAACCTGTTCGATCAGTACCCACAAGCAACTGTAGATAATATTGGCTACTCTGATTTTGGGCAAATATTCCCATACAGCCCCTATGCACCTTACGGACTAGACGGGCGTTTCTTGTACGGTAATATTACTTATAGCTTTTAATTAGCTCCCTAATAAAAGCTGAGCAATTATAAAAGGATGCATCGCGCATCCTTTTCATTAATAGTTAGTTATTTTAACCACTTATTAGTATTTCAACTTTCATAAAAAACCACCACCCTATATAAAACAACAACTTACATTCCGGCCTCATTTTTGCTCTATATTGTGTATATAAATACAAACAATAAATACCAAAGGACTAAACATGAGCTCATCAACTGTATCTAACATTACAAAACCTCTTTCACTTATTGGCGGCATTTTATTATTAAGTGGCTGTGTATTTCATATATCGCCAAGCGTTGCGTCAGTTAAGCAAACCAAACAGCTTTCACTGCCAAACAATAATCTAGAATACTTAAATGTGTTAAGCGGTGCAGGTAGCCTTGAAATAAAAGGCTCAAAAACGGCCACCAGCATTAGTGTTGATGCCACTATTTACACAGCCGACATTGAAGATGAGTACGAGCTAACGCTCGAGCAAGACGGTAAACAGGCAAAGCTTGTTGCCCAAAATAAAAGCAGTAATGGTATTAGCTTTTACAATGGCCAATCTCCACATATTGATTTAGTGGTTACTGTGCCAAGTAATCTCAATTTAGATATTGATGATGGCTCTGGCGATATGGTTATAAGTGCTATGCAGAGCAATATTGATGTAAAAGACGGCTCGGGTGATTTAACAATTAACGGTGCTAAAAACCTAACAATCGATGATGGCTCAGGTGAAGTAAACCTTGAAAACATCGCGGGTAATTTAGAGCTTACCGACGGCTCTGGCAGCATTCATATAAACAACGTAAGTGGTAATGCCATTATTGAAGATGGGTCGGGCGAAATGCACGTGAGCAACATAAGCGGCTCGCTAAGAGTTGAAGATGGATCAGGTGATATAGTAATAAGCCATATAAGCGGCGCTGTTAATGTTGATGATAACTCTGGCGACATGCTTATTGAGCATATTGGCTCAAGCGTTACTATTGAAGACGGGTCAGGCGATATTCGTGTTAATTATGCCAAAGGACTGACCATTACTGAGTCCGGCTCGGGCGATGTAAGTATCGATAATATTACCGGCTCTGTAAAAGTAGCTGATTAACAGTATGATCTAAAAATAACGTATTTTCAGCCACATGAATTATTGTATTTAATAAGAACCTAAGTCATTCTATTTATGCTCAAATACCTTGAGCATAAATAGAATGACTTAGGATAAACGCGTGTTAGAAATAGCTTTAATTTACTTAGCAGCAGCCATTGTCGCTGTCCCTATTGCAAAACGAGTCGGACTTGGCTCAGTGTTAGGTTATTTAATTGCCGGCATACTCATTGGCCCTTATGCGCTGGGTGTTGTGGGCGATCAAACCGATGTAATGCACTTCGCTGAATTTGGCGTAGTAATGATGCTGTTTTTAGTGGGCCTTGAACTACAACCGTCGCGTTTATGGAAGCTTCGCCACTCTATTTTAGGTCTTGGTGGCTTGCAGGTTGTGCTTACTGCCGCCGCTATTTTTGCATTTTGTTATTGGTTTTTTGCCATGCACTGGCAAACTGCACTCGCCATCGGTTTAATGCTGGCGCTCTCCTCTACCGCTATTGTGTTGCAAAGCCTTGAAGAAAAAGGCTGGCTAAAGCAAGAAGCCGGACAAAATGCATTCTCGGTTTTACTGTTTCAAGACATTGCGATTATTCCTATTTTAGCGCTACTGCCGCTACTGGCTTTTGCACCGCAAAGTAGCTCAAAAGACATTAGCGACTCCATTATTGCAGGCTGGCCTGTTTGGCAACAAGTAGGCGTATCGGCTGCGGTTATCGCTGCAATTATTGCCAGTGGTAAATACGTATCGGCCCCGTTATTTAGGTACATTGCACAAACCCACATGCGTGAAATATTTACTATTTTTGCGCTGTTTTTGGTTATTGCCATAGCGCTGGTTATGCAAAGCATTGGTTTATCGCCTGCACTAGGCACATTTTTAGCGGGCGTAGTCCTTGCCGAAAGTGAATTTAGACACGAGCTAGAAGCCGATATAGAACCCTTTAAAGGCCTACTTTTAGGGTTATTTTTTATAACAGTGGGCGCATCAATTAACTTTGAGTTATTAGCTGATGAATTTACGACTGTTATTGCACTCGTTGCCCTACTAATTGTTATAAAAGCCTGCATTTTGTTTGCCCTTGCCGTTACCTTTAATATTAGTAAAAAGCAGCGCTTGTTGTTTGCATTAGCCTTAGCACAAGGCGGCGAATTTGCCTTTGTACTATTAAGTGTAACCACTACATTAAGCATTTTAACGCCAGAACAAACCAGCCTAGTCACCTTGGTGGTGGCGGTATCAATGCTAATAGCGCCGTTACTACTTATGGTTTATGAGCAAATACAAAAACGCAGCAGCAGTGCCATGCCTGAGTTTGATAAGCCAGAACAAATAAGTACTGCTAAACATGTAATTATTGCGGGCTACGGACGTTTTGGGCAAATTATGGGGCGCTTACTGCACGCTCAAGGCTACGAAATTACCGTACTTGATCACAGCCCTAGCCAAATAGAATTACTGCGCCGTTTTGGCAATACCGTATTTTATGGCGATGCCGCACGCCAAGAACTACTTGAAGCCGCAGGCGCGCATACTGCGCAAATGCTAGTGGTGGCAATAGACGACCCCGATAAAACCATTGAGATAATTAAGCTCGCCCATAAAAACTACCCGCAGCTTAAAATTGTTGCTCGCGCAATCGACCGCCGCCACGCGTATCAATTACTTAATTTAAAAGTAGATGCGTTTAATCGCGAAACAGTCGACTCAGCAATTAACCTAGCGGTAGAGGCACTGGAGTTATTAGGTAATACTAAGCAAGATGCAGAGCGTGCAGGTAAACTGTTTAGAGACCACGACCGCGCTGCCGTAGTACAACTTGCTGCATTATGGGGCGACGACGCCACCTACGGCGTAGCAGTGCGCCAACGCATGGAAGATTTAAAACACGTACTACAACAAGATAAACAAGCACAAAGCGATTTAAATACCTGCGATAGCGGTGATTGCGAAGATGGCTTAACAGAAGTAGCGAGTAAACCTAAAAAGCCTGATGATGCTCATCTTGAGTAGTGTTAGGCGGTTGAGTTTGAATTCTTAGTGGTAAGATCCAAATAATAGGCAGCTACAAAGTAGCCGCCTATTATTTGTTAGACTTAGTTTTCTTGAATGACTTTGCCCTACTCGGAATAAAACCGTTATACGCATGTACTCTTAATTAATGAATTTTGTTTATGAATTTCTTTAGAGTCTTCATTAGTTTTTGCGATAGCCAGATCAATTTTAGCTTTTTTGCATTTATCAGATAATTCTTTACTCATAAGGTGACTTTGGTCTTTTTGATACTGAGCCATACCTTCCACACCGCTATATTGATCTCTATTTTCAGGTGCTCTGTCTTTTTGGTATGAGGGTGAGTGAGTTGCACCACATGCTGATAATAAAACTATTAGTGAAATTGGAATTAATTTATTAAACAATGCTAATACTCCTTGTGCATATAACAGCTCTACCAAAGGACATTTCCTTATTTTCACTAAAACGTCCCGATAGTGTGAACTTCTATTAATAACAAATAGTGTAAGTTATTACCAACTATAAATATGTTGAAAATATTGAGTTACTTTGGAAATAAGTGGAAGGCAGCCTAATAGCATTACTTGATGCTTGTTACTTAAATTAACTCGTTCTTTAAACGTTTTTTTATAGGGCATAGCCGCCTCAGCAGCTTTTAGCTAAATGGGATTAAAGAATTGCTTGAAATTGCTTCAGTTTAAAAACAAAGCTTGGTAACTTTTGTTTTTGTAAACAAGCTAAAAACTCTTCTGCGCTCATTTGTGGATTCTTTAAACTATTTCTTTGTTGCTGGGCAGCAGTTATACATGCACTAGCATTCAATTCGAACATATCACATAGAAATTCATCTGGATGAATAGCTGACAACTCTAATGGATCCAACTCTTCTTTAGGGAAATCCTTTAAATTGAAAGTAATAATTGATTCCGCTTGACCTTTAATTGCAGCAGCAACGACATGCCTATCATCAATATCAGGTAAAGTAAGACCATTAATTAATGGCTCATAGCCTTCAATCAGACAACCCGGAACACTTTTGTCCATAAGTTCTCTAGTACGCTTAAGTTTTTCAGGGTCTAGCTCTGGGTTATTTTTTATTAAATTTCTAATCCATTCATCATGAATTTGATTAGTCCACCTTGCTCTGTAAAGCCCAGTACAAGCTAAATACATCAGGTAGCTACGAAGCGGTGCCGGATACATAACACATGCATCAAGAATTACAGTATATGAAGACATTAATATCCCATACCCATTTCCTGATCCAATGCAGATAAATCAGCAAGAGTAGCGAGACTTTCCTCTTCAAGGTGTTTTTTATGCGCCATAACGTCCGAAAAAGCCACCTTTCTGCGATTCCCAGAACGAGTAAAAGGAATAATTCCAGAATCAAGAAGTTTAATAAAAGTTGGGCGAGATACGTTTAGAAGATCTGCTCCTTCTTGCGTGGTTAGCTCTGCATGAATTGGTGTGATGCTAACAGAGTTTCCTTGCCCCAGCTGAGTTAATACTTCAATCATTAAGTTTAACGCATTTGCAGGGATAGTTACTTCATGCGACTTGCCACTTTTTTTATCAATAACATTAATAGTTTGGGCTTCACCGTTTGTTTCCATTACAGCGGATAGCTCTTGACTACCAAGTCTAGCCAATGCAATTTCTTCAGCACTTGGCAATTTTGTAGCTATGCTCATTTTGTTTCTCTCTATTTATAAATACGTAGCTCAAATTTCACTACCTCTTTATTATCCGAAACATTCGAAAAAATGTCAATATTCGCAGCATTCGAAAAAACATCAATGCTCGAAAAAGAAAGTTTCCTCATCTATTATTTTCGTGGTGGTAACTTTATTAACTCGTTCATTAAATATTTGCTCGTAGCTCATATTCTTCTACCTGCTGAAGTATAAACTTAACCTCAAAACAGCAAACAAACGATGAGCTACAACATTTAAAAACTAGTGGTGATGCCCGCCTTGAATAGCCTCGCCCTGCTGGTTGTAAAAACCTGTTGCGCTGTGCTCTATAAAACCAAGGTTTATCATTTTAGCTAAAAACGGGTCGTTTTCGTTATCGCCAATATCGGCGTAATCGGTGGTTTGAAAGCGATCCCATTTGGCAAACTGCGCGGTTATTTCGGCTTTATTGCTGTTTACATTATTAAGGCTAAGCACGGTGTTTGTTTGGGCTTTTTTATTGGTTACGCTAAAGGTTTTAACCAAGTTTGATTGCGTAAATAAAGCGAGTTTAAATTGGTTATCGCCCTCGGTAAGTGCGTAGTTTTTTACTTCATCGCAGCCTGTGCCTTGGGTGTTTAAAAGCGTCATTTTTTCTATTAAGTGCGCATCCACCAGCTGGTTTTTAGCACTCCAATTTTGTACGCCGCGTACCTCAGATGGCTGATATTCAATACCGCGTTGCTGGGCATTAAAGTAACGAATAGGGCGAATTTGCTTATTAGCTAAATGTTGCCAAAGCTCGGTAATTACTTGGCGTTGATGCGCTACTTGCTGATCGTTTCGCCAAAGGGTAAGTGACTCATTACTTTGCTGCGCTTTATGGCTGTTGGTAATTTTATAATCGGCTTTTAAATATTCGGCATTAATATCGCACTGCGCTGCTAATGTGCTGGTGCTGGTGCTTGCTAAGGTTGCCATTAAAAATAATGCTACTTTCATCGGTTAATCTCTTATTTAAACGTCACTGTAATAGCCATACAATAACGACTTACAATGGCATTTTTATGACATAAAAAAACAACTCGCACAGGGTACGAGTTGTTTTTAAACATACAAGTTAGCGGCTTACTGCGTTACTTTTTCGTCGGCTGTTTTAACTAAATCAGCCGCAAAGTCCATTACATGGAATAAAAAGCTTTGCTCGTTAGTACCTGTTACTAAGTGCGCGCCAGGGCCCATTGCATATACACCTACATCTTCTCCGGCGTGAGTTTCTGAGCCTAGCGGTACTAGTGCTTCTTGATGAAAGCCCGGTGTGGTTGTATCAACATCGCTTAAATCAACACGCCCTGTAACTGGTGCAAACGCGTAACCTGCATCGGCATCAGTCTCGCTGCCTAGGTTTCTAAAGCCACCACCATTAGTGTAACCAACCGTTGTATAAGGCATATCGTCGGCAGCAAGGCTTGGCTCAGTTGCACCAACCGCCACTACTTTACCTAGTATTGGGTTACCACGTTTAGGGTAGCCGGCAATGGTAAATACATGGCTGTGATCGGCTGTTACTATAATTAGCGTTTCTTCTGGGTTGGTGTTTTCCATCGCCACTTTTACGGCTTTAGCCAGCTCTACGGTATCGTTTAGTGCGTTGTATGCGTTACCCGCATGGTGCGCGTGGTCAATACGCCCTGCTTCTACCGATAAGAAAAACCCGTTTGCGTTGTTATCAAGCACGTTAATTGCTTTTTCGGTCATTTGCGAAAGCGAAGGCTCGCCCGCTACGTCGTTTGCGCGGTCGGCTTCGTATTGCATGTGGGACTCGTTAAACAAACCAAATACTTTAGTGGCATCGTCGCTTATTGCATCAAAACCGGTTTGATCCATTACGTATGTGCCGCTTGGGTAAGTTGTTTGCCACTCAGTCACTAGGTTACGACCATCAGTACGATCGCCTTCTACTGCGCTTACTGCATCGCTTGAATTTGCCGCTGCATCTTTTGGTAAAAAGTGACGACGACCGCCTCCCATTACTACGTCAATGCCATCTACATCAATACCTGCAAAACGCGCTTCTAGGTTGGCTTCAAAGTTAACTAGTTGCGATGCTATGTCTTCACATGCCTCAGAACCTGCTGGCATATCTGAAATATCTTCCCAGTTACGCTCTGCCGATTTAGCATACGTTGCCGCCGGTGTTGCATGAGTAATTCGCGCTGTTGAAATAAGGCCCGTTGCTTTACCTGCTATTTCAGCAAGTTCAAGCGATGTAACCAGCTCATTACCTTGCGCTGTTGAACACACGCCGCGTTCAATGTCTTCATCTACCCCAATTACGCCAACGTCGGTTTTAACACCCGATACCATTGCCGTCATAGTGCCTGCCGAGTCTGGCGTTTGTGCATCTACGTTGTAGGTTTTAACAAAGCCTGAATAAGGCATGGTTTCAAAGCTAAGCTGGTAGTCTTCACCTAAGCCGCCTTCAAGCTGGCCTGCTAAAATACGTGCAGCCGTTACGGTTGAAATACCCATACCGTCGCCTACAAATAAAATAACGTTTTTAGCTTTGCCTGATTCGGTAACAACACTTGCGTTAGCTTGCTGTGTTTTTGCAAGCTGAGCCTGCGCGCCGCTATACCATTCGTTACTTGTTAAGGATGCTAGCTGCTCGCTAGTAAGTGATGTAGCGGGTGTATTACACACTAAGTTAGTTGAGTTAACTTCATCGCTATCTAGCACGTCGTTATTATTGGTATCTGCGCCTACTTGGGTTTCTACGCCGCCATTTATACATTGCTCAGAGCCTATTGCTATGGCGTTGTCTACTGCAATAATATTGTTATCGCTTTTATCGTTATCACTTGAGCAACCCGCTAGCGCGACCATTACTGCCAAAGAAAGTACTTTTAATTTGTTCATGTTAGCCGCCATTATTGCTGAGTTAATTCAAGAGCTTGATTAATTAAATGAAACACTACATTTTGCTCAATTACGCCTTGGGCAAGTTGTGCACCGGGGCCTTTTGCGTGTAGTGAAATGTCTTCACCTGCATGTGTTTCTGAACCGAGTGGCACGGTTGTTTCTTGGTGAAAACCGGGTGTTGTTGTATCAACTCCATTAAGCTCAACACGTCCGGCTACTGGGCCAGTTGCATAAGCAGCATCGGCATCTGTTTCATCAACTAAATTTCTAAAACCTAAACCATTTGCATAGCCTACTGTGGTGTATGGCATATCGTCGGCAGCTAGGCTTGGTGTAGTTGCACCCACTGCAACTACTTGACCTAAAATTGGGTTACCGCGTTTAGGGTAGCCTGCAATAGTAAATACGTGGCTGTGATCGGCTGTGACTAAAATAAGGGTTTCTTCTGGGTTGGTATTATCGATGGCAGCTTGCACTGCTTTTGCAAATTCTATGGTGTCGTTAAGTGCGTTGTACGCATTGCCTGCATGATGCGCGTGGTCAATACGACCCGACTCAACCGTTAAGAAAAAGCCTTTTTCGTTTTTACCCAATACATCAATAGCTTTAGTAGTCATATCGGTAAGTGAAGGCTCGCCCGCTACGTCGTTTGCGCGGTCGGCTTCGTATTGCATGTGGGATTCGTTAAATAAACCAAATACTTTAGTGGCGTCGTCGCTTATTGCATCAAAGCCTGTTTGATCCATTACGTAGGTTGCATCTGGGTATTGTGTTTGCCATTCAGTGACTAGGTTACGCTCGTCAGTACGATCGCCCTCTACCGCGCTTACTGCGTCAATTGAGTTAGCGGCTGCATCTTTTGGTAAAAAATGACGACGACCGCCACCCATTACAAAATCAAGGCCGTCTACATCGGTACCTAAATAACGGGCTTCTAAGTTTTTTTCAAAGTTTACAAGTTGCGATGCAATATCTTCACATGCTTCTGAACCTGCTGGCATATCTGAAATATCTTCCCAGTTACGGTCTGCCGATTTAGCATACGTTGCCGCTGGCGTTGCATGAGTAATACGCGCAGTTGAAATAATACCCGTTGCTAGGCCTTTAATTTCAGCAAGTTCTGTGGCTGTTAAAAGCTCGTTACCTGCAGCGCTTGAACATACGCCGCGTTCTATATCTTCATCTACGCCAATAACACCTACATCGGTTTTAACGCCTGAGATCATCGCGGTCATTGTGCCTGCAGAATCAGGCGTTTGTGCATCTACGTTATATGTTTTTACTTGCGCTGAGTATGGGAACTCTTCAAAGCTTAAATAACCTTCTTCACCTAGCTCACCCGCGCGCTGGCCTTGTAAAATACGTGCAGCGGTTAGAGTAGAAATACCCATACCGTCGCCTACAAATAAAATAACGTTTTTAGCTTTTGTTGTTTGCTCACTTTGCGCTTGAGTCGTTTTTGCAGCTAACGTAGTTTGGGCATTTGTATACCAGCTACTTTGTGTTTGGCTTTGTGGTAATACATTGGCATAGCTTGGTGCACTTAACATAAACGTTAAGCCAACTGCCGCAGCAACTTTTTTTATTTTCATCCTTTATTATTCCCATTGTGTAGTGGTTATTTTTTGTTGAAGCGTAAACCTCTAATAAGTAACCGCTGCACTATAAAAAATAGATATGACTACCAAAGGACTTTTTAATGAAGAAACAATGACTAAATTATTACAAAGATAAGTCACAAAAATAAAACACAAAAAAGCGCAACGTGTAAAACATTGCGCTTATTTTCAGGGAAATTATTAAATGTAATTATTTAAATATTAAAAACGCACCTTAAACGATACGCCAAAGTAGCGCTCTGCATCACGCGGTATTTGGTAACGGAAGTTATCGCCGCTGTAGGTAGTTACGTAACTTTCGTCGGTTAAGTTTTTAGCAATAAGCGACACTCTAAACGCGTCATCTTTAAACGATAAACCCACACTTGCATTTAAAATACCGTAATCTGGTAATAAAGCAGCTGGGTTAAATTCACCAACGTTGTCTGGTAAGTCTGAGTATTGCTCGTCGGTGTAAATGTATGAGCTATTTATGTGTACGTTAAAGCCATGCTCAGTTTCAATAAAGTAGTCAGCTGTTAGTGAGTATTTTAAATCTGGCGAAAATGGAACATCTAAACCAGAGCGGTCAGTACACGAACCTGCAGCTACTTCTGCCGGACAATTAAACTCGTCAATTTCAGCTTTAATATAAGCGACACCACCGGTAAGCGTTAGTGACTCTGTTGCAGCCCACATAAAGTCAACTTCAACACCTTGTGTGCTTACATCGCCCGCGTTTGTTAAGCGGGTAATACAGGTGCCGTCTGAACAGTCAAAGTTGTTAGCTTGAAAACCTTCAATTTCTGTTCTGAAAAGTGCCATGTTAAACACAAACTCGCGGCTTGCGTATTTGTAGCCAATTTCGTAAGCATCAGACTCTTCTGGCGATATTTCGCGGCTGTCGGTGTCTGGATTAAAGTTGTAATAAATATTAAAACCAGGCCCTTTGTAACCTTGCGAGTAGGTACCGTATACCATTTGGCCATCGCCTAAATCGTATTGCATACCTAAACGACCCGATACGTTGGTTTCTTCTGCTTTGCCTTCGTCATCGGTATTTAGTGTTGCTGGGCGTACGCCTACACCGGTGCGGCCATATACATCGTTACTTACACGGCGGTGTGTGTACGACACTTCGTCGTCGGTGTAACGAATACCAAATAAAACGCGTAAATCTTCAGATAAATCATAAGTACCGTCGGCAAAGGCTGCCCAGTTATTAAATTCGGTGCTCATAAAAGCAGTGGCCGATACAATATCGTTAGCGTTACAGCTAACGCCTAGCCCTTGTGTGTAACCTTCTAAATCAGCAAGTGCAGTATCAAGCTCAGCGCCCGATAAGTTATTTTGCGCGTAAAACGCCATGGCACTATCAAGCTGGCCACCATTGTTTTGGCAACTTGCATCGCGAGTAAAGTTACGTTGTGAGTCCATGTTCCAATAAAATAAGCCGGCAACATAATTAAATGGCCCAGCTAGGTTTGATGTAACTCTAAACTCTTGTGAAAACTGATCCCATTGCTGTGCACCAATATCATGTAGTTGAAACGGCGCGCCAAATACTGGCTCGCTGCTGTCGCCAGCAATAGAGGTAAAGTCGCCTTCGCGGTATTCGGTGTTATCCCATGAGCGCTGCGCTGTAATTGACGTGTACGTATAGTCGCCAATTGTTTTATCAACTTGCACCGAAAACGCGCTATGTTCGTCAATTGTGCGCGACTCGTAATCATGGTCTACTTTGCGTTGGTCTAGGTCAATATCGGCTACGCCATCAACAATACCATTACTGTTTGGCGCTGCTTTTGAATCAGGATTACGACCACTTGGCAGGGCTTCTAAGTCGGCGCAACAATCGTCGTCTGCGTTATAAAATTCAGCTATAAATTTTACGCTTAAGTCGTCCTCTGGCTCGTATTTAAATACGGCGCGTGCACCTTCGCGGTCATAGCCGTTTACTTTTTCGTTGTTGTAAACGTTATCAATGTAACCGTCAAACTTGCCTTTAAATACCGTTAAGCTAGCGGCTAGGTCGTCGGTTAAACCGCCGCTAATAACACCTTTAAAACGGTATTCGTTATCTTGATAAAACGAAGTTTCTACGCTGCCTGTTGTGTCGTATGAGGGATCTTTTGTTGTTATGTTTACCACACCTGCTGAGGCGTTTTTACCAAATAATGTACCTTGTGGCCCGCGTAATACTTCAATGCGGTCTACGTCGTATAAATCGGCAAAAGCTTGACCAGAGCGGCCAAGTACCACGCCATCAACCACGGTTGCTACACTTGGCTCGGCAGCAATACTAAATGAAATAGTACCAATACCACGTACTGTTAGCGCTGAGTTACGTGTTGTTGTGCCTTTTCTAAAGCTCACCGAAGGGACAAGTGACTGTAAGCCTTCCATGTTATTAGCAAAAGCTGAATTAATTTGATCGCTGTTAAGTACCGATACCGCAACAGGTACTTCGTTTAAGCTTTGCGTTCGCTTTTGCGAGGTAACGACTATTTTTTCAAACGTATCGTTTTTAGCTTCTTCTACTTTTTGTTGTTCTTGCTCGGCTTGCTCTTGCTGCGCATGTACTTGCGTGCTTAATGCTAAACCGGTTGTCATTGCTAACGTGACTGCCAAGCTTAAGACGGACTTTTTAGCTCTCATGTCATTCTCCATATTGTGCGTGTGTGCTGTGTGGTACCGCGCTAGCAATTGTGTGGGTTGCTAATAAAGCGGTGCAGTGTGTTGTTATAATTCCCTTAAAGCTCTTATATCTTATATAAGAGCTTTAAATTTAAACAAACTATCTTCTTAATGCAATCATTATGTGAATAAAATGTAATTTTAAATTAAGTAATGAGGACTCACCCGCACGTTATGCGGCCTTTGGAACCCCAATATGCGCTAAGCTATTTTCGTAGCGTGTATGCCAACGACGAACGCTCCACCAGCTAAGTACAAAGGCTGTAGCCCAAACGGCAACTAAGCTTGGTACAAAGTACACACTGGTTCCACCAACAAGTCCAAGCGGAGAAAACAATATATATAAGCTAACAATTAGGCCTACTAATACGATGGCGCAAGGCAGTGCGTATTTCCAAGGATTAAGGTCTACCTCGGCTTTGCGTGTAAATTGCCATGGTGTTTTAAGTGGTTTGTAGTAACCAATACCCAGCATAATTGCCAATTCAATAAAGAATAAAATGGCGTAAATATGGATAAAGTTTATGTCTACATCCCATACAAATTTAAGCAAAGTGTAAGCAATAATATGGAATATAATTGCGACTTTAGCACCCAGTGCAGGCACTTTTCGAGTAAACAAACCCACTAATACAATTGTGATGACCGGAATATTGTAAAAACCTGTAAATACACGAATTATGTGCCACAAGCCTTCGGGTGCAAACATCAATAATGGCGCGGTTATAAACGATAATACGGCAATAATAATACTGGTAATTTTAGCCACTTTTATAAGTTGGCTGTCTGTTACTTTGTCTTTTTTCATTGGTTTGTAAACGTCTAAACAAAATAAGGTTGCTGCACTATTTAACAGTGAGTTAAACGAGCTAAATACGGCACCTAGTAGCACCGCTAAAAAGAACCCAGACAAATACTGTGGAAGTACTTCTTTTACTAAATGTGGATAAGCTAAATCGATAGTGGGTAGGCTTTCGTGTTTATAAAGATGGTAAGCAATAACGCCTGGGATCATCATCATAAACGGCACTAACACTTTAAAGTACCCTGAAAACAACACCCCTTTTTGGCCTTCAACTAAGTTTTTAGCGCCCAGTGTACGCTGGATCACGTACTGATTGGTGCCCCAATAAAATAAATTAGCTAAGATCATGCCTGTAAAAATAGTGCCAAATGGCACAGGATCGTCGCTGCTGCCAATAGCGTTGAGCTTTTCTGTATCGGTGTTTACAAGGGTGCTTAATCCTTCTGAAAAACTCCCGTCGCCCAATGCAATTAAACCCAGTGTTGGCACTAAAATACCAATAATAAGTAGCCCAACTCCGTTTATAGTATCCGACACCGCAACGGCCTTTAAACCGCCAAAAACAGCGTATATTGCGCCAATAGAGCCCACTGTAATAATAGTTACAATCAAGCTTGCTTCGTAGCTCATATTTAATAAGGTGGGTACATCAAACAGCCTAAGTACGGCTATTGATCCTGAGTACAAAACCGAAGGGATCGTTATAAAACAATACCCTACCATAAATAAGATCACCGTCATGCGCCGTACGGTATCGTCAAAACGATCCCGTAAAAATTCAGGTAAGGTAGAAAACGCACCCGCTAAATAACGCGGCAAAAAGATCAACGCCATAATGATTGTTGAGATCCCTGCGGTTACTTCCCACGCCATTGAGCTTAGGTTGTAACCATAGGCTGAGCCATTAAGACCAATAAGTTGCTCTGCCGATAAGTTAGTGAGGATCATCGACCCTGCTATAAACGTACCCGTTAACCCACGACCCGCTAAAAAATAGCCGTCTTGGGTATTAACTTCCCCTTTGGTTTTTTGGTACGAGATATATCCCACCAGCGCCATAAACGCCAAGCACGATAGCAGTGTCATGGTAATGTTCATACCTTCCATCTTGCGCCCCTTTTAGCTTACTTTACTCGGTAAAAAGTAAGCTAATATCTTTATTATTGTGTGTTGTATGTGTGTTGTGTGCTGTGTGTTTTTTATTAAGCCGAGTTTTATTTAGGCCATGGCGTTAATTGGCTCATGTCTTGTTCTGTGTGTTGAACGTCTGGGCCAAGCATTAGGCTGTCGCCTTCGCGCATAAATACTGCCATTTCTTCAAGTGCGAGTGTGTGCTCGTAGTACTTACCACCTTCGTAAGCTTGTTTATCGGGGAAGCGAATCCAGCTGCCTTGTGGTAAATAAAATTTCACTTTACCGTTTGGTACTACACATGGCACAACCAGTAATTTTTCACCGCACATAAATTGCTGATCAAAACTATGTGCTAGCACATCATCAGGAAATGCCAGTGCCATTGCACGCTGAATCGGCAAACCGGTTTGCTGCGCTTGCTCTGCACTTTGTTCTAAATAAGGAATAAGTTGATAGCGTAGTTTAAGTGCTGCAAATACCGCATCACTTGCTTGCTCAGTATAAGACCACGGTTCGCGAGGGCCAATACCATGTAAGCGCATGTGTGCGCTAAATACTGAGGCTTGCGCCCAGCGCACGTAAAGCTCTGCGTCGCGAGTGTCTTTGTAAAAACCGCCAATATCGGTTGCAAAAAACGGCCCGCCCGACATACCCCACGCTAAGCTGCCACGAATACTCGCCGCTAAACCTTGCCAATCGGCTTGTGGGTCACCGCCCCACTGTGCAGGGAAGCGTTGGCTGCCCGTCCATGCTGAGCGGCTAAATAAAAATGGCCCTGTTTTACAGTATTTTTCGGCGGCTTCATAAACGCAGCGGTTGTACAACATGCTATAAACGTTGTGTAATCTTATACCGCTGTCGCCACTGTGCGATACCATATTTTCGTCTTCTAGCTGCTCGCCAAAATCTGCTTTTATCATATCTACGCCAAGCTCAAACAAAGGCTTATGCGACTCAAGCCAGTATTCGTAAGCATCAGGGTGCGTAAAATCTAAAATACCCGACTCTGGCAGCGGCGTAAGTACTTCGCCAAATGGACTTAAATCCCACTCGTATTGATACGCTTTGCCTGTGCGTTTGTCTTTTATAAGCCAGCCGTTTTCGGCCGCTTTAGCAAACAATGGGTTATTTACCGAGATCATCGGGTATTCCCACACACAAATTTTAAAGTCCATGGCTTTAAGTTCATCAAGCACTGGTTTTGGGTCGGCGTAGCGTGTTGGGTCCCATTCAAAGGCAAAGCGAGTGTCGGTGTCTTGCCATGCTCGGCCATCAAGGGTAATTACGTCGCACGGCATTTTTTTAGTACGTACTTCGCGGGCAACACTAAGTAGTTCGTCGGCATCTTTGTAATACGCTTTTGATAAAATAACACCAAAGCTCCACTGCGGTGGCACCGGTGCAAAACCTGTTAGTTCACAATAGCGGTTAATACTTTGAGCTGGTGTTTGTTCTTGATATAAAAAGACATCTAGCGCGTCATCTTCAACTAAACATACATAAGCGCGTTGCGACCACAATGCATAACCTACGCCATGGGTAACAGGCGCGGGTGTATGTACAAATAAATTCCAGCCTTCTGGGCTCCATGCATACGGGGTATTTTTATAAGACTTTTCGGCGTTAACGCCCAGCGCATCGTGGTTGTATGAACGAATAAGTTGGCCGCGTTTATCAAGCTTGCCCCACTTTTCGCCAAGACCATACACTGCCTCATCGTAGTTAAGCTCAAGGCTTAAAATCCAGCCGTTATCTGTTTTAGCCAGTGGCGGTAAACGGTGTTGGCGTACAAAGTGGCCATCAGTTGCTGATTGCTGTACTAGCTCATCGTTTTTATAAAGTTTGAAATGAAAAGGGTCGCTGTAAAATTCTAGGCGGTATTCGCCACCGCTTACACTGTAATCATTATTGTTTTTGCTAAGTGTAAGGGGATATTCTGATAGGGTTGTGGTTAATATTTTAAACTGCTCGTCATGTGTGGTGCCTGCATTTAAACGTAAACCAAACTGGCTTATCGTTACGCTAATATCACCAAACTGAGTGGGCAAAACCAGCACATTACCTTGTAACTTTGGCGGTGCGGTTAAGCGTGCTGGCTCTATTGCGTTCCAGTCTGGCTCACGTAATTCAAATGCATTCATGGGAGTTCCTTAACCAATTATTAGTCTTGTATAAGACACAAGTTAAATAATTGTAATCCCCATGTCAATGTAAATAACCCTAAGATGAATTATTTACATCGTGATTTTTAAAATATACCCGGCGCCGATGTAGCCACCAGCGATACGCCGCTCAGCCCTAGCAGCGTAATAGCTATAATGCGTATCCATTTAGCGTCTACGTAGGGCGTTAATTTACGAGCAAAATGCGTAACTAGCAACACTAAAGGAATAGCCGCTGCAATTAAAAACATAATATCGAGCTCTGGCAAAGTACCAAATAAAGCGATACCTACACGTACTAGCCCGCCAATAGTAAATACCGCTAATAACGTACTGCGAATAGCTTCAATAGACCAACTTTGCTTATAACACTGAAACACAAGCGGTGGCCCTGAGGTTGAAAACAACCCTCCAAGTAACCCACTCACCCCACCGGCTATTAAAAACGAACGAGGACGGCTTTGCTTATTAGCACGATCGCGGCCAATCAGCATTAAAGCGCAGCACAATAAAATACTTACGCCTAAAATAAAGTTTAAGTAGTGCGTTAAATGCGACGACATAAACTCAAGCAGCACAAAACCTACCAGCATTAACGGAATACCGGTATACAACATAAGTTTTAGCTCGGGTACTTTTACCGAGCTGCGGTTTTTAACCACCACGGTTGTAGAGTTAACCAAACCCAATAAGCTCACTAAAAATGTAGTCGCGGTGAGCGGCAATACATCAAGCAATGTAAAGCTTGCAACCACTAGTAACCCAAAGCCAAACCCGCTGAGAGTTTGCATAATAGTGGCAAGGCTTAGGCACAGCGCCATAAGCAAAATGAGTTCAAAAGAAATACTGAGCACTTTTAATTTCCTAAGGGTGAGCTATTGTAGTGTAACGATTTGTTTTTAGGCATAATGTATATTTTGCGCCTATAAAAACATTACAGCAGTAGTTCACGTTTAATTGAGCTAGCGCAAATATGCGTAAAAGGTTTCACCTATGATATAACTACAGGTGGATTAAATTTAATGGTAAATAATAATGAGTAACTCTATGTTTGATCACAAATTAAGTGGCCCAAGCTTGGCTTTTCAACCGCTTTACTTACAAGTGGCTGATTATATTAAACAGCTCATTGTTGAAAGACGCTGGGTACCTGGCGAAGCACTACCAAGCGAATTTCGCCTTGCTGAAGAATTTAACGTAAGCCAAGGTACGGTTCGTAAAGCACTAAACTTATTAACCGATAATAAAATAGTGACTCGTCGCCAAGGCGTTGGTACGTTTGTATCGCAACATACTGCGCAAGATGCCTTATTTAGATTTTTTCCGTTACAAGCCGACGGAAAAGGCGCCGATTTGCCAAAGGCTGAACTGCTATCGGTTGAGCTTTGTGCAGCGCCAGTTGAAGTAATAGAAGCGTTACAACTCAATAAAAAAGACAAAGTTACCAAGCTTGTTCGTAGGCGTATTCTTGATAACGAATTTTGCATGAGCGAAACTATATACCTACCGCAAAGCTACTTTCCTGATATACATCAAAGTAGTGATATTCCGCATACATTGTACCATTACTACCAGACCAAATTTAACCAAACTGTACACAAAACCCAAGACAGTATTAAAGCCGTACTTGCTACAGTTGATGATGCCAAAATGCTTGCTATTAAAGCTGGCGACCCACTACTGCTGGTATCACGCATTACCGAATCAATCGAAGGTAAGCGTATTGAATACCGCCAAAGCAAATGCCGTAGCGATCATTACCACTATCAAATTGAGCTCGACTGATTAAGAGCCTCTTTAGTGCTAACAACCCACTTTAGCGCATAATAATTAAATATTTTTTAAAGGCAGCAAACGCTGCCTTTTTGCTGCCTGCAGGTTTTTTAACTGAACCATTTACTACTTTGCTGTTAACACAGTATTGACACTGTTTGATTCGTATAATAACTTATGTCTTATACAAGACCTAAGTCATTATGCATTTTTAACAGGAATTCCCAATGAGTTCATTAAATAATATCCCTCCAGTAGGGTTCGGTTTATGGAAAGTAGCACAAGAAGATTGTGCACAAACGGTATACCAAGCCATTAAGACAGGTTACCGCCATCTTGATTGCGCATCAGACTACGGTAACGAAGAGCAAGTAGGCGATGGCATAGCCCAAGCAATAAACGATGGCTTATGTACCCGCGAAGAATTATGGGTAACATCAAAACTGTGGAATACCTTTCATGCACCAGAGCATGTTGGCCTCGCGATTGATAAAACACTAAGTGACTTAAAGTTAGATTACTTAGACTTATACCTAATTCATTTTCCGATTGCGCAAACATTTGTGCCAATAGAAACCCGCTATCCACCAGAGTGGTTTGTTGATCCAGACGCGCAAAACCCACAAATGGAGTTGGCAAAAGTGCCGCTATATTTAACGTGGCAAGCAATGGAAGAACAAGTACATAACAATAAAGCTAAACGCATTGGGGTATGTAATTACTCAAGCGCACTGCTTCACGATTTAATGACCTACGCAAATATCAAACCTGCCATGCTGCAAATTGAATCGCACCCTTATTTAACGCAAGAGCGATTAGTAAGATTAGCTAAGCAGTACGATATTCCGGTTACTGCGTTTTCGCCACTGGGTGCACTTTCGTACCTTGAGCTTGAAATGGCAGATAAAACCGAATCGGTTCTTGAGCAAAGCGTTGTTAAAGCGGCTGCACAAAATCATGGCAAAACGCCAGCACAAGTCGTACTTCGCTGGGGCGTGCAACGTGGCACTGCCATTATTCCAAAAACTTCAAAACTTGAACGCATGAAAGAAAACCTCGCACTGTTTGATTTTGAATTAACAGAGCAAGAAATGGCGCAAATTTCTGCGCTTAACAGTAATCGCCGATTTAACGACCCTGGGCACTTTTGTGAAGCTGCCTTTAACCGTTTTCACCCAATTTACGATTAGGAACATACAATGTCAGCTACCGAAATTAACTACGCCTCAGTGCCAACTCAATTAACATTCGATGATTCGGTTTTTCCGTGCATTGTGGTTAATAACAATAACGCCAGCACCGTTGAAGAAGCGGTAGCTTTCATTCGCGCCAATAAAAGCGAACTGGCCAAAAAACTTCGCAGCTCAGGAGCTGTGTTGTTTCGTGGTTTTCCTGTAAATAGCGCCGAAACCTTTGATACGTTTTCAGCAGGGTTTGATTACGACAATTTTACTTATAAAGAGTCGCTTTCAAACGCGGTGCGTATTAATTTTACCGAGCGTGTATTTACAGCTAACGAAGCGCCAAAAGATGTAGAAATATACTTACACCACGAAATGGCGCAAACGCCTATTTCGCCAAGTAAGTTATTCTTTTTTTGTAAATCGGCCGCAGAAGAAGGTGGTGAAACACCTCTTTGCCGATCAGATAAGTTATTTAGCGCATTAAAAGAATACGACAGTAAACTTGCCCATGACTTTGAACACAAAGGCCTAAAGTACACCACCTATATGCCAGCCGCTGACGACGCAACATCAGGCCAAGGCCGAAGCTGGAAAAGTACACTAAGCGTTGAAACCAAAGACGAAGCACATAACAAATTAACCGAACTGGGTTACGAATGGGAGTGGCTTGAAGACGGCTCACTAAAAGCCGTTACTCCGGTTTTACCTGCAGTAGTAACCCTTGAAAACAATGTTCAGGTTTTTTATAACCAACTGATTGCCGCTTACATGGGCTGGAAAGGCGTACGCGAAAACCCATCGGTTGCTATTACCTTTGGCGATGGCAGTGCCATTCCTAAAGCTGGACTTGATAAAATTGTTGAGCTTTCAAAAGTATTTACCTTTGATCTTGCATGGCAAGATGGCGATGTAGCCTTAGTTGATAACGAAATGGCTATGCATGGTCGCCGCCCTTTTACAGGCGAACGTAAACGCCAAGTGTTAGTAGCACTTACCGCAGCTAAAGCGTAATGCAGCGCTTAAGTAGTAAATTAAGCTGTAAAATATCACCTTTATGGCAAGGTGCCAGCATTGCTGCAATGACTGGCCTTGCCGCTTTATTTTTAAGTGAGCATTACGGCGCGCCAGCCATGCTGTTTGCTTTGTTACTGGGTATGGCTGTCTCATTTTTGTATCAAAGCGATAGCCCTTGCGCCAAAGGTATCGACTTTACCGGCACCACGGTTTTGCGCGTAGGTATAGTGCTGCTAGGCACACGCATAGCACTGGGAGATTTAGTAACACTGGGTTGGCAAACCGCACTTATGTTAGCGGGCGCTATATTTACTACTATTATTTTAGGCGTAGTACTTGCGCGCGCATTTGGCTTACAAAAGCGCTTTGGTGCACTTACTGGCGGCTCGGTTGCTATTTGTGGAGCGTCTGCTGCGCTAGCCATCTCCTCTATTATGCCAAACAGCGAACATAAAGAGCGCGATACTTTACTTACGGTTATTGGCGTAACAGCCATGTCGACCCTTGCTATGATCCTCTACCCTATTGTGGTTAATTACCTTGAGTTTGACGCCCATAATGCAGGCGTATTTTTAGGCGGCACAATACACGACGTAGCGCAGGTAGTAGGTGCTGGTTATTCGGTATCACCTGAGACTGGCGATATAGCAACCCTAACTAAACTTGTACGTGTTGCTATGTTGCTACCCGTTGTACTTATTATGATGGTTATTATTAATCGCTCAAATAAAGAAAAACACGGAGAATTACCTAAAGTCCCTGGGTTTTTAATTGGCTTTGTCATACTCATGATAATAAATAGCTGCTTTTCTCTTCCTACAATAGTGCTTGAAACCGCTAACGAACTTTCGCAGTTCTTTTTAATTGCGGCTATTTCAGCCATTGGTATGAAAACTAATTTAGGAAAACTAACCGAAGTAGGTATGAAACCCATTATTTTAATTGTGGCTGAAACACTTTGGATTGCATTATTAATACTTGGATTTGTAATTTGGAACTAATGAATCACGTTATTTAAGATATATATCAAAAAATTTAGTAGGTAATTAGGTCATGTTTTAACCAGTTAAAACCTGTATTTTACCTACTCTAATATTGCGTATAAAAATAAGCGTAAAGCTTTGATTAAAATAAACTTAACTTTAATTTATAAGTTAAAAAAATCATCTCAATTATAACTAGCTAGTTAAAAAACAAACAAACAAATAAAGCACTTACTCTAAAATAAATTTACAATAGGGCTTGGTATATAACTTAATTTACTGTTATCCTGCTTGCCATCGGGTTGACAGAAAACCCTATTTATTTGTAAGTACCACGTTGTTTTAGTAATAATCCTTCGCGTTATCCTCAGTTAAATGTATGTTTTCTTCCTGTTAAATTGCCTAATTTAAGGCGCACTTTTATTAATTCTTAGGATACTATTATGTCTAATACTACAACTGGTACAGTTAAATTTTTCAACGAAGCAAAAGGTTTTGGTTTTATCGAGCAAGAATCTGGTCCTGATGTTTTCGCACATTTCAGCGCAATCTCTGGCGACGGTTTCAAAACTCTAGCTGAAGGCCAACGTGTACAGTTTACTGTTACTCAAGGTCAAAAAGGCCCACAAGCTGAAAACATCGTTAGCATCTAATTGCTTTCGTTAAAATGGGTTAGCAATAACCCATTTTGAATACTAGTTTGAAAGAAGTTTTGTTTTATTTGTTAGTACCGAGTTGTTTTAGTAATAATCCTACGCGATATCCTCAAGTTAACTATTTTTTCCGGCTCAATCGCCTCTTTTCAGGCACACTTATATTAATTTTTTAGGATACATATTATGTCTACTACAACTACTGGTTCAGTAAAATGGTTTAACGAAGCAAAAGGTTTTGGTTTCATCGAGCAAGAATCTGGTCCTGATGTTTTCGCACATTTCAGCGCAATCTCTGGCGACGGTTTCAAAACTTTAGCTGAAGGCCAACGTGTACAGTTTACTGTTACTCAAGGTCAAAAAGGCCCACAAGCTGAAAACATTGTTAGCATTTAATTGCTAAACAATTTAATGGGTTAGTAATAACCCATTTTGAATACTAGTTTGAAAGAAGTTTTGTTTTATTTGTTAGTACCCCGTTGTTTTAGTAATAATCCTACGCGATATCCTCAAGTTAACTATTTTTTCCGGCTCAATCGCCTCTTTTCAGGCACACTTATATTAATTTTTTAGGATACATATTATGTCTAATACAACTA
>NZ_JADYXB010000023.1:0-62221 GCF_015864485.1 Pseudoalteromonas sp. SWN166 | reverse complement strand
AATACAAATAAACAGCATTTGGTTTCTGTTTAAGAATATTTTACACCGCCCACTGAACTTAGACATAGCCTTGCCTAAAGCGAAACCTCGGGCACCTACTTATTTATCGCGTGATGATATTCGACGACTTATAGAAAGTTGCACGGATATGCGCTTAAAAACATTGATAGTGGTGTGTTATGGATGTGGTTTGCGTATTGGCGAACTGCTGCGCATCAAAGTGCAAGACATCAATGGACAGCGTAAAACCATTTTAATTGAACATGGTAAAGGAGATAAGTCACGCTATGTTGTTGTATCAGATAGCGTGCTAAATCAATTACGTTGTTATTGGAAAATGTATCACCCAACGGGCTGGATGTTTTATTCACGATGGTTAATGGATAAACCCATGTCACCCTCAAGCTTCAGAAAGGCATTGAAAAAACATGCACAAATGTGTGGTTTAAAGCACTGTAATCCACATGTATTACGCCATGCTTATGCTACACATCAACTTGAGTTAGGGATGCCGCTTCATCAACTTCAACATCAGCTTGGTCACAGTGACATTAGAACCACGCAAAGTTACTTACACTGGTTACCTGAATTAGGGTATGGTGGCATTGATTTACTCGCAAGTTGGGGTGAACAATGAGCGGCTTGCACCTCGCTGATATTTTAAACTCACATCTTGAGAATTATCGGCAGCACCACATAATGAGCTATCAGCAGTTACGAGTCTGCCAACATCTTCAATCATGCAGAACAGGTCAGCTCGGTTATCAAGCGTGGCAATGTGATAACTGTGGTGAAGTACAACAAATTGGATGTAGCTGTCGAGATCGGCATTGCCCACGTTGCCAAGGTATGGCAACGGCTAAATGGGTGCAAAGACAACAAGAGGATTTACTATCGTGTCGCTATTTCCACCTTGTTTTTACGCTCCCGCATGAGTTGAATATCATTGCACACTATAACCCAAGCGTGCTGTATCACTGTTTATTTAAAGCCACATGGCAAACGCTGAGTAAATTTGCGAAACGAAAAGGGCATGGTCAGTTAGGCATGACAAGCGTACTGCATACGTGGGGGCAAAATTTAAGTCAGCATATTCACCTGCATTGCTTGATACCCGCAGGTGCGCTTGATAAAGCGCAATGGCATGAAATAGAAAAAGGTTATTTATACCCTGTTAAAGCATTATCAACGGTCTTTAGAGGAAAAATGCTCGCGGCGCTAAATGAGTGCGATAGTTCATTCGTGAAGATAAGCACCCCAACCAAATGGTGTGTTTATAGCAAAGCCTGTTTAACGTACAGTGAAAAATTAGTCAGTTACCTTGCACGTTATACCCGAAAAGGCGTGATGTCAGAATCGCGATTAGTGTCAGCGACTGAAGAAACAGTGAGCTTTAAATACCGCGATTATGCAGATAACAACCGCGATAAAGTCATGACACTGAGTTGTGACGAATTTTTACGGCGTTACTTACAACATGTATTGCCGAAAGGGTTTATGCGTATTCGCCACTATGGATTTTTAGCCAATGCATGTCGTAAACAAAAGTTAGCGTTAATAAGAGCCCAAGAGCCACACACATGTAAAGAAGCAAAGGTAACGACAGAAAAAGATCCATTGATACCGCATTGGCCTTGTCAATCATGCAAAGTTGGCATCTTGCAATTTATTGGTATAGCAGAGTCGGATGCGGCAACCGTTAAAACAGAGCGAACGAGTTAGCGGGCTAGCCTGCTTAATAGAATCAATGAGTTAACCTGCTTAACTGTTCAGGCTAGTAGCGGCTGTGCGTGAGAAAAATATCATTGCTTAACGGTTAAATATTAGGTTTAATAGGGACATAATAAATGCTGAGCAACGCAGGGATAGCTTAAATTATAATAGGTAAGCTGATTAAATTAGCTGATTTAGCTAGAGCCTCNTATAATAGGTAAGCTGATTAAATTAGCTGATTTAGCTAGAGCCTCTAAAAAGTAAATTCCCATAGCATAAACAATACCAACTCTGACACACCGAGCAGGTAGCGCCTCAGTCCAACAAGCGATTATGCAACACAAACTGCGTGTCGCATAAATACTAAAGTGTTATGCAGATAAGTGTTCAATTAGAGATTAGGTGATGAATCGTATAGTAGTAATAGGATCTAGTTGCAGTGGAAAATCTACTTTTTCTCAATTTTTAGCTAATAAAGAGAAAGTAGAATATATCGAGTTAGATCAATTACATTGGTTACCTGATTGGGAAGAAAGACCAGACGAAGAATTTCGAGTTCTAGTAAGTGAAGCCGTATCGTCTGATTCTTGGGTTGTAGATGGAAACTATTCTGTTGCTCGTGATATTGTATGGCCACGGGCAACCAAAATAATATGGCTTAACCATTCTTTTCGTCTAGTGCTATATCGTTCAATTACTCGCTCAATCAAAAGAGCAGCGACTAAAAAGAAACTATTCGCTGGAAATATTGAATCATTTCAGCAAACTTTTTTTAGTCGTGATTCAATCATTTTGTGGGTATTAAAAACATACCATCAAAAGCGAAAAAATTATTCAAAGATATTAAAAAATGTAGAAGCTAAAGGTATAACAGTAATTGAGTTTAATAATCAGTCTCAAGTAGATGATTATCTTAAAACCCTATAAAATCTGCATAACAAGCAAATCAACAGGACTTTTACAGCTGGCTGTGCTCGTTCCTCGCAAATTATAAGCCAGCAATAAAAGCCCGTTATTTGGGCGTTATGTGTTTTTAAGGATGATTTAGCATGAGTCGAAGTATTCATAAAACGATCAAGGGTGTTTTCGGTGGTAAATCAAAATCAGCTATGAACGAAATGATCGCAGAAAATGATCCCGATGTTGAAGAGTTAGGTAAAAAGTATTCTTATAAAAATACTGAGCGCTCTAAACGTAAATTAATAAAGCAAACTGATAGTATAGAGAAGGATAACTAAACTTCAGTGTAAACAAACATATAACAAGCTGTTCAAGCGGGACAAATTACAGTTGGCTGTTTCGCTCCGCTCACATTATAGCCAACTACAATTTGCCCCTTAACAGGGCGTTATAATTTATCAGGGAAGTAGGTGCTCAAATGTCAAGAAAGCAAAAATTATGTTTCGTTATTATGGGGTTTGGTAAAAAAACTGACCTATCTACAGGAAAGACTCTCGATCTTGATAAGACTTATAAAAATATAATTAAACCAGCTGTAGAAAAATCAGGTTTACAATGTGTGAGAGCTGATGAAATTCAGGATTCAGGTCTGATAGATAAAAGTATGTACGCATTATTGATGCATGCAGATTTAGTGGTCGCAGACATTTCGACATATAACCCAAATGCTATATATGAGTTAGGTGTGCGGCATGCAGTTAGGCCTTATTCAACAATAATTATAAAAGAGCAAGAAGGAGTAATTCCCTTTGATCTTAATCACAATCGTATATTTCATTATGCTCACTTAGGCGATGATATTGGTGTTGATGAAGCTGAACGATGCAAGGATGCACTCGTAGATATGATTGAGCCAATTTTAAAAAATAAAATAATTGATAGCCCTCTCTATGACTATATACAAGATGTTGAGCCTCCTAAATTAACTCAAAAAGAATATAAAAGAATAATTGGTGATTTATCTGATAGAGAAGACAGTATTTTTGCAATATCAGAACGTGCTAAACACTTTATGGAAGAATCTAACTTTGTTGAAGCATCTAAATTATGGGAAAAGGCTGAAAATATAGTTCCGAATGAAACCTACTTCACTCAACAACATGCGTTAGCCAAATATAAGTCTAAAGAGCCAACAGAAATATCATCTTTGACTGATGCTCTTCAAATAATTGAAAAACTTGATCCAGATGATGAAACAAATGATCCAGAAACGCTAGGTCTTACAGGTGCCATATATAAACGGATGTGGCACGTAACTGAAGATCCAGAGTATTTGAAACGAGCTATAAATTATTATGGTAAAGGTTTTAAAATTCGCCGTGATTATTATAACGGCGAAAATTATGCTCTTTGTTTAAATTTTGCAGCAAGCATAGAAGATGATTCCGAAGAAAAAACGTTTTATAGGATCTCTGCCAAAAAAGCTAGGCAAGAAATTCTAGAGATATTGGATTATTTATCTGATGAAGAAGAAAAGTCTCAATCAATAAATAAGTGGCCTTATGCAACACTAGCCAACTGTTATTTTGGCTTGAGTGATAATGAAAATGGACTTAAATATGAAAAGATATACTTGGATCTTGTTTCTTTAGATTGGGAAAAGGAAACCTACTTTGAATGCAAAGAAGCTTTAACAAACTTATTAAAGGATAAATAATTATGGCTAAAGAATACAAAATATTTATAAGTCACTCTTGGCAGTACACTGATACATTAGAAGCATTAAGAAATTTAATTAATGCAAGAGGGTATTTCAGCGCTACTTACGAAGAATCAACAAAAGATAAACCTATAAATTCTGATGATGAAGGCTATGTAAAAAGACAACTTGCTAAGAAAATTGCTAATTCTGATGTCATCTTGGCATTGGCAGGAGTTTATGCAAGTCATAGCTCTTGGATGCAGTGGGAGTTAGATAAAGCAATTGAACTAGGTATTCCTGTTATAGGTGTAATACCAAGAGGTCAAGATAGAATATCTACTATTGTTTCAACCCGATCAGTTGTAGATATAAAATGGAATACAGAAAGTATAGTGTCTGCAATTAGAGCGCATGCAAAATAAATTATAACAAGTTGCTCAAACGGAAAAATAACAGTTGGCCATCGCTTCGCGATTATAGCCAACCATTATTTTCCGCTTAGCAAGGCGTTGAGGCTGTAGAATTACTCTTTTTAGGAACGTATCCAACTATTTTTTGTTGGTTGCTTTTTAACCTTGAATCCATCTGTTCGCTGTGATCTAATAGATATTATTCACCCATGGTAAACTGTTATGGCTAACTATAAGCCTGACTTATCCTGTCAAAATAAATTCATTTCTATCAATTTCGCTGAGCAAATTTTGCCAGGCACATTTGAATATGCCCTTTGTTATATCGTCGAAAACAAACTCGATTTATCGGGCTTTGACGCGTGGTACAACAATGACAAAACGGGCGCTGCTGCGTATTCGCCTTCGGTAATGCTAAAGATTATTTTACTGGGTTATGCACATGGTTTTATCAGTAGCCGCCGAATTGCTAAAGCGTGTGAGACGAACATTTTATTTATGAGTGTGTCGGGAGATATCCAGCCGCATTACACATCAATAGCGGGCTTCGTGGCTAAAATGCATGAACAGATTGAGCCACTTTTTACGCAAGTGCTGATGATATGTGATGAAGAAGGCTTGATAGGCCGTAACATGTTTGCCATTGATGGGTGTAAATTAAAGTCCAACGAAAATAACAAAGACACCCAACCTAAATTTTGCACATAAACACCAGTAATCCTTTCCAAAACGCCAATTAAAACCAACAGCAAACACTTCTTTATATTCTGCGTAAAAATACAGTAATCAATTGAATCAAAATAGGAACTCAGCTATGGTTTATTTATCAATAAAAACAAATAAAAAACGAGTTAATCTACAGGCTCGTTAGGTGCAAAGACAACTCATGCATTCGAGGCAACATGGATACATATAATCCCAATAAAGCAGTAGAACCCGAAAACTGGTTAGCCCTAGATGAAGCTACAAGAATTGAATTAGTTCATGATTTCCATATTGGTTTAGATCACGAATTAACCGAGGACGCTTTAAGTGTACATTCATCAATACATGTAATAGTTGAAAATCAATTAGCTATGAAGGCTAAATTAATACCAGAAACTTTCGCAAGACTTATGAGACAAGGCTTGAATAGGCATGAAACAATTCATGCTATTGGAGCAATTATATCAGCAGATATTTTCGATGTTATGAATGGTATTGTAGAAGAGTTTTCACCAAAAAAGTACAGACGAAAGCTTGAAAAAATCACAGCAAAAAGATGGCTAAAAGGGCAGTATTAAAATTTGCACCTAACAGGGGCATAGAAATTAACAACATAGAAATTAACAAGACACGCATACTAAATTTTGCACTTTTCGAAGTTAGAGGCTAGCCTTTGTTTAGTGTAAAAAACGAGCAGGGTGTCTTATGGCAATTGCAAGAAAGCGTCAAGTAAGTTTGGTTGATACAAAATACTACCATTGTATTTCACGTTGCGTGCGACGTGCATTTTTATGTGGGGAAGACCGTTTTACTGGTCAATCTTACGAGCATCGACGAGGCTGGGTTGAAGATAAACTGCTTGAGTTAGCTAAAGTATTTTGTATTGATGTATGTGCTTATGCCGTAATGAGTAATCACACCCATTTAGTACTGTATGTTGATGATAAAAAAGCGAATAGGCTGAATGATAAAGCGATTGTTATTCGCTGGCATAAGCTTTGTAAAGGCACAGTGTTAACTCAAAAATATGTACAAGGTGAAAAGCTAAGTAAAGTTGAACTCATCTTTTTCAATCAAACGGTTAAACAATACCGCGAACGCCTAGCAAGTATCAGTTGGTTTATGCGGTTACTAAATGAAGATATTGCGCGCAGAGCAAATAAAGAAGATAACTGCACAGGGAGGTTCTGGGAGGGGAGATTCAAATCGCAAGCATTACTAGATGAAGCAGCACTTGCAGCCTGTATGGCCTATGTCGATTTAAATCCCATTAGAGCTAAAATGGCTAACACACCAGAAGAATCAGACCATACCAGTGTACAAAATCGCTTAACATGCGCGGCAGAAGGTAAACAACCAAAACAGTTACTACGTTTTGCAGGCATGCCACGTCAGATTATGCCTAAAGGGCTGCCGTTTGAGCTTAAATCGTACCTTGAACTTGTTGAGTTAACAGGGCGAATAATACGAGAGGATAAACGCGGGCACATTGATAATATGAACCTTCCTTTGCTAGAAAGACTTAATATATCCCCAGAAAACTGGTTAAAACTCACCACACAATTTACGCGCGTATTTCATGGTGCAGTAGGTAGGCCCACTTCACAAGCAAGTTACTGTGAAAATTTAAAGCGTAAACGGCGCTCAAATATCAGTAATTGCGAAAAGCTACTCGCATAAAATTTAAGCTACTCAGTAAAACTATTTAGTAATAAATCACAACTGCATTATGCAGTTATTTTCATGCGTGTAATTTAGGTTTAATAGGGCTAATTACTCATTTAACGGATGAAATAAAGTGACCCAGCAATAAAAGATAAATTCTGAACCGGAATGGCAAATTTAGTGGCGCAGTTTTGTTTGTTCAATTAGGATGGCTGTCTAGTTTGGTAGTTTCTGTCTCTAGTTTGGTAGTTTCTCGCAGGTCTTATAGATAGTCTTGGTCGGCAATCCCTGAGTATGCGTTTTGAAATCGAGGTGCTCTGTTGGCTCGAACGTCTTGTTAAAAACATTGGATGTTTGGCATTCAATATTCGTAACCAACAGAAGCATATTCCACTTAATATAATAGTCAGTTACTTTTAAATTAAGTGGCTTGGTCGAACTATAAGGCATTCAAAAGGACAAAAAACAGTTGGTTTTTGCTCCTGCGTCGCTTATTTTAACCAAATACGACGAATCTTTGTTCTTTAGTAAATTTTAACTAGCGCACCATGTTTATAGGTTTGATCATGGCATGATGCGCCAGCTGTAATCGTTTACAATTTGTATTTTAAAGCTACTTTTTTAGTTCTTTTTTTAATTCTTTTCTAATAACTCTTTTCTTATAATTTCAGCCCCAGCACTTAAGGCATTTAGTTTGCCGTTAGCGATATGGTGAGGTAGGGGAGCCATGCCGCAGTTTGTACACGGGTAAAGTTTATCGGCATCTACAAATTGCAGTGCTTTACGTAGCGTATTAGCTACTTCCTCTGGCGTTTCGATAGTATGATTTGCTACATCAATTGCGCCTACCATTACTTTTTTACCGCGAATAAGTTCTAGTAAATCCATTGGTACATGCGAGTTATGGCACTCTAGTGAGATAATATCGATATTAGATTGCTGAAGCTTAGGGAATGCTTCTTCGTACTGTCGCCATTCGCTTCCTAGTGTTTTTTTCCAATCTGTATTGGCTTTAATGCCGTAGCCATAGCAAATATGTACGGCGGTTTCGCATTTAAGCCCTTCAATTGCGCGCTCTAAACAGGCGATTCCCCAATCGTTTACTTCATCAAAAAATACATTAAACGCGGGCTCATCAAATTGGATGATATCAACGCCTGCGGCTTCTAACTCTTTAGCTTCTTGATTAAGAATTATGGCAAATTCCCACGCTAGTTTTTCACGGCTTTTATAGTGGTCGTCGTATAGCGTGTCGATCATGGTCATTGGGCCTGGCAATGCCCATTTTATTGGTTGTTTGGTTTGCTTGCGTAAAAATTTAGCGTCTTCGACAAACACAGGTTTTTGACGGCTAACAGGGCCCACAACGGTGGGTACGCTTGCATCGTACCGGTCACGAATTTTTACTGTTTTACGTTTTTCAAAGTCAACGCCATTTAGGTGCTCTATAAATGTAGTTACAAAATGCTGCCTTGTTTGCTCGCCATCGCTAACAATATCAATGCCTGCTTGTTGCTGGTCGAATAATGACAAACGTAGGGCGTCGTGTTTGCCTTCAATTAATTCATCACCTTGTAATTTCCAAGGTGACCAAAGTGTTTCTGGCTCTGCAAGCCATAAAGGTTTAGGTAAACTGCCAGCGGTAGAGGTAGGTAGTAATTTTTTCATGATAAATAATGCCGTATATTTTAGTTAATTATTAAACGTAGCGTTAAGCGCGTTATTATTAGTTATTATTAATGCTCGTTACTATCAATTGTTATGAAAGATAGTTAGCCGAAAACTGATCAAGAACCGTTTGGTATGGCTTGATAAAGTGCTCTTGTGCGAACTTGCCTTGCTCATTCGCTAATTTACCGCGCTCTTCTCGGTCATACACAATTTGCGTTAGTGAGTGATCCAAGTTTTTTAAGTTTGGTTTATATGACTTACCCGCTGTTGCATTGGCATTATAAATCTCTGGTCTGTAGATTTTTTGAAACGTTTCCATCGTACTAATGGTGCTAATAAGCTCAAGGTTGCTGTAATCATTAAGTAAGTCACCAAAGAAAAACAATGCTAAAGGCGCGGCGCTATTTAATGGCATAAAGTAGCGTACCTGCAAGCCCATTTTTTTGAAGTATTGCTCAGTTAAAGACGATTCATTTGGTTCGTATTCAACGCCAAGTACCGGGTGTTGGTTTTCGGTGCGGTTGTAGGTTTTGTTATCTGACACACTTAGGCATATAACCGGCGGTTTTTTAAAGTTTTGTTTGTATGTATCCGAATTTACAAATGACTGAAATAGTTTGCCATGTAAAACACCAAAGTCATCTGGAATACTAAATTGAGACTTACCTTTATTATGCTCTTGTAGAAGTACGCTAAAGTCGTAGTCGCGCACATACGATGAAAAGTTGTTTCCTACAATGCCTTCAATGCGCTTATTTGTTTTATGGTCAACAATATTTGTTTTTAATATCTCGATTGATGGAAAGCTTTCGCAGCCGTCTTCAATACCTATCTCAACAGAGACAATTTCAAGCTCAACAGCATAACGCTCACCTTTGGTGTTATCCCAATGGGCTAGGGCATTAAAACGGTTGTTAATCATGTTTAAGGCGTTACGCAAGTTTGCTTTGCGGTATTCACCTCTGGCTAAATTAGCAAAGTTGGTTGTGATACGTGTATTAGTTGATGGATGATAATTTTCGTCGAGTGAAACGCTCTTAATATTAAATGTAAAATCTTTTTTCATCGTGTTTATATCCAATTTTATAATTTAAACCTGATTGATGCTCTGCGCTTTATTAGCCTTGCAACTTACTGTGCTGGTTTTGTTATTCAGCGGCTTTAAGTTGTTAGTAATAGTGTTTAGCGCTAAGGGATGAGTAATTTATACGTTGATTGGTATATGAAGAAAAACGGTTTAATTTCACATAAAACATGAGTCATATTCATTAATCATTATTGTTAGATGTGATTGCTTATTAATTGATGAAAAAAAGGCACAAATCGATAAAAATAAAGGATAGATGTTTAGCCGTTTAGACTTCCTTTATTTTGGTGTGCACTTTATTCATGTTGAACATGAGGAATATTCAAAGAAGTTTTTTATAGCTATAACAGTGTATTAGCTAAGCTTTTAGCTGTTTACATCGTTGTTTATAGTAAATGTTATGACTATTTAAGCTTAAGTTAGCTAAAAAGTAGCTACTTCTGCTAGTCTAGTATTAAAAGGTAAACAGGCTTCTTAATAACTGCATAGTACTTAGGTATTAGCAAAAGCGCTATAAATCATATTAATAGCAATGCCAGTACGTTAAGTAAGTTATACTTATTTTTCATCACCTCACTTATCGAGTATTCGTGGATATCAAAGGCACTTGTATTGCATCAGTTACTGATGAGCATGGCCCTGTATATGTATATCAAACAAAAAAGAATCTTATTCTCAGCTTTGACGGGAAAATTTATCAAAGCTGTATCAAATTAGATAATATTAACGGGTTAAGCTTAGCTTATACGCAAGCGATGATGGCTGCGCTTTTTTTTATACCGCACTTAAAAACTGCGATGATAATGGGGCTTGGGGCGGGCTCTATAGCAAAAAGTCTTTATCATGCGTTTCCTGAACTGACTATTCATACCGTTGAATACCGCAAAGCCGTTGCCGATATAGCTATAAAATATTTTGAAGTTCCTGTGTCAGAGCGTTTGTTTATTCATATTGATGATGCTGCAAATTATATGAAAAAAACGCAAATAAAAACGGATGTTATTTTTTCTGATTTATATAGCTCAGAGGGGATGGAGTCAGACCAAGTGCAATCATCATACTTACGCGATTGTAAAAATGCGCTCACTTTTGATGGTGTACTCGTCCTTAATATTTGCCATACCAAAGTTGGGCAAAGAGAGGTATTTGACCAACTGCTTGATACAGAGTTTGCAGGAAAAATTCTTAGTTTTGTTATTGAAGGCGGTAATAAAATTGTTTTTGCTTTTAATAATACAATGCCTTCAATTAATCAGGATGAGTTACTGGCCAAAGCTCACGCGTTGCAAGAATTAATAAATGTACCAATGGACCGCTATGCCGATCTTTTATTTAATTGCGTTGAGCTTAAATAAGTAAAAACAACCTGCTTTTTAGGATGATGCTATTTAATCGCTGTTTTTGTAATCAACTGTTAAATAGCTAGTTTTAAGCCCATCTATCTGCTGTTCATTTAAACTTGGTTAAACTAATCATACTCTGAATAAAAATAATAAAGTACATACCCGTACGGAAGCACTCATACATGGATTACTGTAAAAATATAATTGCTAAATTTATAAGCGCAATGCAAAAGCGGCCTGGATTATTGGCTGTGATGTCATTTTTGTCGGGTGTAGCTAGCTTTGCACTGGTAGATAGAAAAGAGTCTTTTTCGCAATTTATTGCCATATTTTTGCTTGTTAGTTGGCTATGGCTGATTATTGATAACTGGCTACGTGACAAAGTAGAAGAAAAGTTTGGTGTGGCTGTATCCCCTAATGTTATGCGTTTTGCTCTGCAAATGGTGCAGCAAGAAAGCCTATTTTTTGCGTTGCCATTTTTTTTAGCGGTTACGCAGTGGGATCATCCTCAAGCTTTTTTTACCTCCCTTATTGCTTTGTGTGCACTTATATCGGTAATCGACCCATTTTATTACAAAAAACTTGCCAGAAACCGCACACTATTTACTGTTTTTCATAACTTTGCTCTTTTTGTGGTGTTGCTTGTTACGCTGCCTATTTTATTAAATTTGACTACTAGCCAAAGTTTAGCCGCTGCACTTGTAACAGCTGTAGTGGTTACCTTACCAAGTTTAAATAACTTAATGCCTAATGCACGCTGGTGGCGTTTTCCTATTCTTGTAGTGATTTTATGTGCCTTAAGCGCGTCTATTTGGCAATTAAGGAGCTACGTGCCGCCTGCAGCACTGCGATTAACCGATATTACGTTAGCTCATGAGGTTGATTTACAGCATAAAAAGCCAGTAGGGAGTATTAAGCAGTTAGATTCTTATACGCTACACCATCAAGGTTTATATAGTTGGACGGCTGTTAAAGCGCCAAGAGGCTTAAACGAAAAAATATTTCATGTGTGGATACATAATAAAAAAGAGGTTGATCGAATTACATTAAATATAAACGGTGGGCGAGAACTAGGTTATAGAGCATGGACTCACAAGGTAAATTTCCCTAGCGACTCTGTTGGTAAGTGGCAGGTAAAAGTAGTCACCGAATCAGGTCAGTTAATAGGTTTAACGAAATTTACTGTTACACCTTAATTAATTTAGCTGGCTGTATTTTAAACACATAGCTGATATAGTTTTTGTATTCCAAACTAATGGACATAGTTAATGAGTATTGCATTTGAAATTTTTATTTGGCTAATAGTTGAAACGGGTTTGAGCTTTTTATTTTACTCAACCGGGTGGCTGCTAGTAAAAGTGGTAACGTTTGGGCAGTATAAAAGTGAGTTTAAAGACTTTGCATCGTATAAAGCGAGTAAAGCTAAAAGAGTGGATTTAACCTTCTTATTAGGTTTTTGTTTTTATGTTGCACTTATTGCACTTATTGCCCTTATGGCTTATTTAAGTTATTAAATTTGCTAATAAATTAGGTTAATAATAACCAGCATATTGAGTAGTCGCTGCTTATGCTTTCCCCGTTACCGCACTTTTTTACACTTCCTACTTTTCCTGTTTTTGCAATAGGGAACACCTCACCGTGAGTACTATAACTATCATTTGAACTATTAAATTAAGTACCTGCTAGAGCATTGCTCGGTGCTTATATAGCTTTGGTTTGTTGGTTGAAATCCGAGCTAATTGCAACTTGTAGTTTATGGGTAATACTTAGTAAATACTTCAAATCTAATAAATAAAACAATATATATACATCCATTTATTGCGCTAATACGTTTTATAACAATACTATGCGCCACTTTTTACCATTTATGATGGTTTTGGATTTAATAAATGACTCACTATTTAAAATATGTATTTGTTATTACGACTCTAGCGGGAGTAAATACAGCTTACGCACAAGCAAAAATACAAGAGCACTATCAAGAGCTTGAAGTGGGCGTAGGCGGAAATATTAAGCATACCAATACTGACATAAATTATAAAAATAAAGAGTTTGATTTACATATTCACCCATTATGGGAAAGCCGATATGTAACCGAAGGTCGAGATAACCTTGCCGGTAATGGTATTGCATCAATTGCTACTGAGTTTAATTATAAAAACTTTGCGGTGATCCCTTGGGCGGCAAAAGGTATTAGTAGTGATTATTCAGAGCTGAATTTAAATGCTATTTATACCGCTCACTTATCTGAGCGGATAGAGATGTATGTAGGTTATAACTATATTAAAGCTCGTGAAGAAGGCATTGATGCTCACGATAATGAGCTAAGCCTCGACTTTGCGTATTATTATGCAAACGATATTCAGTTATTAAGTAGTGTTTATCATTCATTTGATGCCAGCGGTACATTTTTGGAGATGGCAGTAAAAAAGGATTTTTATATTAACGATTTACTATCAGTAGATATTAAATCAGGCGTGGGGTTTAACGCGGGGTATTTTAGTGATGGGCACAACGGAGTAAACAACGTTAAGTTTACTGCAAACTTGTCGTATCAGCTTTTTAATCAGTTAGCCCTATACACATATATAAGCTATAGCATTGCCTTTAATAAAGATGAAAAACGCTTTGCAGGCGACGAGACACTTCGAAATATATTTTGGGGTGGTGTGGGGCTAAGTTATCAATATTAGGGCGCGCTTTTTCGAGGTTGTGTTTGTAGCTGTGTGTTTTACTTTTAGACTGTTCAGAGCTCAGTGGATAAAACCCTCGCTGTATGATTAAATCGATCAACAATGCATATGTGTAATACACAATACCTAAAAATGTTAGTGTTTAGCTGTTATTCAAATACATATAAGGATTACATATGAAGATTTTAGTGTTTTTAGGGACAGTGCGAGATAGCACACCTCCTAGGCCTGCCCGACTAGGTGAGCGAGTAGGTAAAGCCTGCATTGAATGTTTAAATGAGCAATTTTCAGATCATGAGTTTGAACTGATAGATGCACTTGATTACCCAAGCGAGAAAGTGTTTAAGCCTCATTTTTCATATGCACAAGGCAAAGCGCCTTCAATGCTAAATACTTTAGCAGACAAAATTAAAGCGGCTGATGGCTATGTAATGATCAGCCCCGAGTACAACCATAGTATGAGCCCAGCCCTGAGCGACTTACTTAACCACTTTGGTAGCTCACTCTTTTCGTATAAACCCAGTGCTATTGTTACTTATTCTGCTGGGCAATGGGGCGGATTAAGAGCTGCAATAAGTATGCGCTCGTTTTTATCGGAGCTTGGCTGCTTACCTGTATCAGCAATGATCCACGTACCAAAAGCAGAAGAAGTATTTAATGACGATGGTTCTGTGCAAGTTGGGCAAGAGAAATCATCGTGGTTTAATTATTTTCACCGTACTTTTGGGCAGTTGATTTGGTGGGCACAAGCGGCTAAAAATCAGAGTGACGTTGAAGATCCTGAGCAGATGTTAAAAAGCTTTAAGTCAAACCCATCCCAGCGAAATGCTCCCTAGTATTTATAAAATATAACTAAGCACTAATTAGGGTTTAGTTTGTTTCACTTATAGAAACTATAAACCAATAAATGTTATTATTAACATCTTCATATAAAAAAAGGATGTTATATCTTGAAATACCTTACTCTTTTGAGTGTACTGGCCCTTAGTGCTTGCAGCTCTGTACAACAATTACCGGCGCTTGGCGAAGGCACTACTGCAAATATGAATTTAATAGCTCTTTCGGAGCAGAGCGCGCCACAAGGTGTTAGCGGTACATTTAAGTTTTATATTAAAACTGCGGGCTCTCAGTACGGTGACGTATTTTTAAATACAGAAAATGACTATCGTGATCGACGCGCTATTACAATTTCAATTGATTCAAAAGTAGCGGCTAAACTCACAGAAAAATACGGACAATCAGCCGAAACATTTTTTATTGATAAAACAATTGAAGTAACAGGTGAAGCGAAGCGGGTTACCATCGACTTTTTAAGTAAAGGAAGGAAAACCAATAAATATTATTATCAAACACATGTTGATGTAAATTCAGTTGATCAAATTCGTATTGTTCCCTAAAAAATTGGTATTTATATCTTTTAACTGATATTTGCTGGTTATTTGAACATAATTTAGCAAGTAAGTAGCAATTCATAGTGGCACTGTTTTTATATACAGTACTGCTGTGTTCTTACTAAATATTAAAATAATAAACTTAATGTTAGTCGCGCTGTTCTAGGCTCAATAGGGTGAAAATGATAGTCTTCAACGCCTTGTGCAGCCTCACCCTGTAAACGCGACGCATAGTAGTAATCTATATCGTGGTCGGTACTATTAAATAGGTTAAGTAATTCAAAATTTACCTTCCAGTGAGTTTGCTCATAGCTAATAGCGCTATTTACTACTGTTAGAGGCTCTGAGCGTTTATCACCATCATCGGTTAATGTACGCTTGCCAATATGACGAACTCTAATTGATGACTGCCATTGCTGTGTTATATGCCAATTTACCCCTGTACTTGCAACAACTGGTACAGCGCCTTCAATGTAATTATTTTCGTCATTAATATCTAAACGAGAATGCGTAAACGAGGCTTCCGCGTCAATACTAAAGCTGTCGTTAATCCAGTAATAAGCGCTCATTTCTAATCCGTAACGCTTTAGATGCGTCACTTGGCTCTGTATTACCCGCATCGCCAACAAATAATAGCTCTGAGTCGAGTGTTAGCCACCAAAGTACAGCCGATAAATTAAATTTTTGCTCATCAGCGAATCGGATGCCTATTTCAGTGCCTTCACTTTTAACTAATAAGTCTACTTACTCTGCTTGCTCACCTGTGACTGGGTCACTATTTATAGTAGAGCCGCGCGCATCATTAGAATGAAAAGATTGCCCCCAATTAGCATATGCGGCGACTAAATCAGTAAAGCGGTAATTTAAACTCCCTTTAAAATTCACTAAATCATCCTTTGCTTTACCTGAGTTTACGGCGGCAAGACTGGTAACGTTAGTATCGAAATAGTCGTACCTCACACCCACGGCTGCTTCAAGTTTTGGAGTAAGTAGCAGGTTAGATTCCCAAAAGCCTGAGTAGGCTTCGCATATTAATTGGCATGCCATCTATGCTGGTGGCAAAGTCGGTGCCATGATCTAAATTAAAGCCCCTAATAAAATATTGATTAGCCTTACCAGAGCCGCTATGTTGAGTGACCGCCATACCTGGAATTAGCTCTAACATTTCGGCGCTTCTTAACATTGGGCGCTGTTGAATTTCACCTTGACCAATAATACCGCTAGATGCGCTGATTGACTCACCAATTAACCCATCCCTGTGGCCATAAACGGTTAATTTTTCTATGTTTGCATAGCTATAACCACTATACAAAGTGCCCAGCGCTAAAATTGCTAATGTTCTCATGACTAAAATCCCTATTTAATGTATTTGTTATTAAATGCAGCTAAGTTAAATACGGCTTAGATAATTTATTGGATGCAACATTTGTTGGTTATTTGTAATTATTTAGAGGTGAGTAAATATGTGTAATTTAAAAACTAGGCTTCAAGCTATTGTAATCTCATTACATAAAACTAATAATCGAATGGATTAAGTAACTATATAAAACTAACAGACTAGAGAGCCCGTATTGAAAGCCAAAGAAATCCGCAATTTTTACATCAACGAAGAGCAATCTGTTTATTTGCTTTCGCACCGCGATGCTAAAAAGCATCGTCAGTGGCTTAATATTTGTATTAAGCAGTTAACCCTGCTGGGCTATAAAAACGTTGAAATGATTGGCTCGGGTGCTTTTGGCTTTGTGTTTGCCGGTGATGATGATAACGGCTTACCTTGGGTGTTTAAGTTTTCGCGTATTACGCTTGCTCAAAGTATACGTGACCGCCTAGAAGATGAAGCGTATATGCTCTCGCAAATTAACAACCCCTTAGTGCCTACTTTTTATGCGTTTGAGCGTATTAAAAAACAAGGGATTTTAATGATGGCACGCGCCATTGGGGAGGACCTTGAAAAAGTATCGCTTAAAACAGGCCGCTTTAGTGCGGCGCAAATAATGGCTCTCGCGGTTAGGTTACGTAATGTGTTGGTTGATTTACGCAGCCATAAAAATGGCATTAGCCCACAACCTATTGTGCATGGCGATATAAAGCCTTCAAACCTTGTGTGGGATGCAAACACTGATGCGCTTTCGTTAGTGGATTGGGGCAGCTCTGTATATGCACAGCTTGATAGCACTGGTAATCCCGTAGCTAGTAACTTTATGGATTTAATGTCGGGTGATTTAAGTACCACTAATGCTCGTATGGGTGATGTATACTTTATTGGCGAAGCGCAAATGTCGGGGGAGCAATCATCCCCACGATTTGACGAACAAGGCGTTGCCGCTACGTTATATGCGCTTGCGTCAGCGCAGTCGTGTCGCTTTGGTGCACACGCTATTCCTGCAAGCAGCTTAGGCTTACCTAAAGAGCTGGCTAAAGTAATTGACGGTATGCTGTCTAAAAGTAAGGCGATACGCGATGGTGCTGGCGATTACTTTATGCGTAACATTACGACTATGGCTAAAGCGTACTTGCCTGAGTTTGATAAAAAGCAAAAAAAAGCCGATATCCCTTTTTGGTATGGCAGCGATGAACAGCCCGATACAGTTGTATATAGTTCACGAAAACAGTTTTTACGCCAAGCCGATCATAACCAGCAATTACTCGATATAAACGACGCGCAACTTGACCGCTATTATAAAGAATTTTTGTTTGATACCGGCGATACCGAAAAAGCATTTTTAGCATCAATAAGCCGATTAGCAAAGTACCCTGTTGTTGGTGGGCTTAGTTTTCATTGGAAGGATGACTCATTGTTTGTTGAGTCGTCTTTAATTATGCATGACGAATCATTGGGTGATGCATTTAGTGATGCGATAAATAACACCGTGATGCTAGCACAAGCTATTAATCAAAAAGGGTTATTTAAGTGTTGTTTGTTTGATGCCCGAAAAACCATTCAATTAGAGCGAGATGGCACCGGGGCATTTAAGTTTGATAGCCTACCAGAGCTTGAGTACGAAGTAGTTAGTATGAAAGCAAACGAAATAACCCGCCCGCATTCATACTTTGAAGATGGTAAAGACCCTGATGAGCAACTACAGCTGCCTAAAAAAGTGATTAAGTGCGTATTTGAGCTTAACCAAATTCATCATACGGGGTGTATTATTTTTGAAGCACTGCCTGACAGAATGAAAATTCACCATTACTACCGCTTACTCGATTCGACTAAAGAAGTTGAGTTTAAGCGCCTGCTTAATAAACTTATGCAATACGCGGTAAACATTACAGATGTGGGAGTGGCTGGTTTTATGAAACTCCCTTACAAAAACACGCGTGAGTTTAGTTTATGTGAGCACCAAGAAGAGCATTACTTTCCTAAAAATCCTAAACTTGTTTAAATATAAAAAATTGGATTGTGTGATTGTGTTTTATTCCTCTAATTCAGGCTTAGATTCCAAAAAGTTAAGTTAACACTAATTAAGCAATATAAAGGGCTATCTTAATGGCTAAAATAAAACCTGTAGTTACATTGCAAAGCCACGGCATTTACTCAAAGTGGGATAGTGAAAGTAAAGTGCTACCTCAAATAGAGCAATTTACAACAAGTGTCATAGCTGAAGTAGATATTGAGTTTGGTTTAATCGTTAATATTAAAAAAGGTAGGGGCGAAAAGCTTCATTATTGTATTTACCATCCTGATATTCCAGACAGCAACGGTGATGTAATGGACCCTTTTGAAGGCGATGTATACGTTAAAGATAGTGATTGGAATTTTTACTTAGGCGATACACTCTGGCTGCCAATAGAAAATAAATTGGGTGATTGGCGAATGACCCTTGAGCTTAATGGAAAAATTATTGCTGATAAAACATTTAATGTGGCATTAGAGCCTGAGCGCACTGAAACAGATTTTTGGAAAAATCGGGGATATTGATAGTTATCTATTAGTTATATGGGGGCGGATATAATTGAAGTTAATGAGAAGATAATCGAAGAGCTATTTATAAACAGCTCTTCAACCTTAAATTAGTAAGTTTTTAATTACCCCAAGGATTACTAGAATTAGAACGCTGCTTACGATCGCGAGCACGTTGCTTAGATTCTTTTTTCTCTACAATACGTTTAGCATCAACAAAACTAAGTTCACACGGCTCACCCGGTTTATGATCAGCTGGGATCACACGATCTCGTGGCGGCAATTCGTATTGAACATCATCAGGCTTAGGTAAGTTTTTAAGACGATAAAGGTAAAAGTTATCTACTTTTTCTTGTGCCCATTGTGTTTTACGTAAAAATTTAACCGCAGACTTAACATCAGGATTGTTTTTAAAGCAGTTAAGTTGTAAATAAGCGTGTAGGAGTTCCCACCCGTATTGTTCAACCAGCTCTTCAACCACTTGTTCTAATTTTACGCCTTGCAGTGGGTTATTACTGAAAAGTTCTTGGTTGCTCATAGGTGTTGCCTCGTTATTAAAATACAAATTGCATTATAAATTTAATAACGAGGCTTTAACAGAGTAAATAGCTTAACTTTGGCAATTAACTACAACACGACCACGAATTTTACCTTCCATAAGTTGCTCTGCGTTATCAATTACTTGATCAAGCGTAATTTCTGTCGAAATTTTATCTAAATAATCAGCGCTTACTAATTTAGCTAAACGATCCCATGCTTCAATTCTGTCGGCTTTAGGGCGCATTACGCTATCAATCCCCATTAACGATATTCCACGTAATATAAATGGCGCAACTGATCCTGGTAAATCCATACCTTGTGCAAGTCCGCATGCTGTTACTACACCTCCATATTTTAATGATGCACAAATATTTGCCAGTGTATGGCTGCCTACCGAATCTATTGCCGCTGCAAAACGCTCTTTTTGCAAAGGCTTACCCGGGTTTGAAAGCTCATTTCGATCAATTACGTGTGAAGCGCCAAGCTCTTTTAAATATTCACTTTGATCTAATCGACCTGTTGCCGCCGTAACGTTAAACCCAAGTTGATTTAATAAATAAATAGCAAAGCTACCCACGCCACCATTAGCACCGGTTACCAGTATTTCGCCAGACTCTGGAGTAATGCCTTGTTTTTCAAGAGCTATCACACTTAGCATGGCGGTATAACCGGCTGTACCAATTTGCATAGCTTGTTTAGGTGAAATACCAGCAGGTAGGGGGATTAGCCAATTGCTACTAAGTGCCGCTTTTTGAGCAAGTCCACCCCAATGTTTTTCGCCTACACCAAAGCCATTTAATATTACGTTATCGCCATCTTTAAATTCATCGCTGGTGGAATGTGTAACAGTGCCCACTAAATCTATGCCCGGCACCATAGGAAAACTGCGTACAACGGGGCCTTTACCAGTAATTGCTAAACCATCTTTATAGTTAAGTGTGCTGTATAGCACGTCAATAGATACATTTTCGTTTGGTAAATCGCTATGTTCGATAGTCGATAATGAGGCGCTGTAGTTATTATCTTCTTTATTAATAACAATGGCTTTAATTGGGTTACTCATGGGATATCCTTTTAGACCGATCGTCTTTTAATTGGTAAATAAAAACGCATTAGGTTAATAATGCGCGTAAAAACATTTCTGTATACAAAGTAAGTGGGGTATTTGATTTAGTGAGCTTGGCGCGCATAACAGCACCTTCCCAACCAATCCAAAAGTACTCACTCATTAATTGTGTGTTTACATGGCTTGCAATAGTGCCTTGTTGCTTAGCTTGATTTAAGCAAACCTCTACATGGTTTTGCCATGCGGTGTAGCTTTGCATTAATCTGGTTTTAAATTCTTCACTTAAATGGTTAAGTTCTTGGTTTAAGTTACCGACTAAACAGCCACGTTTGTAATCGTATTTTTTCATCCCTTTAATGGCGCTTTGGGTAAAATTAACGATTCGCTCAAGTGGGGGAACATCTTCTTGCTGTAAGTAATGGGTAAGTTTGGCAATAAAATAATTGTCGTATGCATCAACTAACGCAATGCCGTAGGCTTCTTTACTTTTAAAGTAATGATAAAAAGAGCCTTTGGGTACAGCCGCTTTTTTTAAAATAGTATCGAGCCCCGTGGCGCTAAAACCAAATTCAGTTAGGGTTTCTAGGCCCGTGCGAATAAGTAACGCTTTTGTATCGGCGTTCTCTCTGGCTATTTTGGGTGGGCGACCACGTCGTATTGGTGTTGATGTATTTTTGTTCATAGGCATATATTAGACCGATCGACTTTAAATAATCAAGTATAAATTTAAATTGTTTAAAAATAGTTCAAATTTAGGGGCGGGCTACTAATTTAAAATAACTGAAATAAAAGTGTCACGATTACATTTTTGTTTGGAACTTAGTCAAAATGCACAGGTCGTAAATTATGTACTTAAGTACATTTTAGCGATTATTGAGTCGCATTTTATTTAGCATAAAACCGGTCAAATTAAATGTTGTATGACCACTTACTTTTTTAAATGTTAATTCATTTTTGCATCAGCAGCTTAGTTAAAGTCAAACAATTTAATTGCTTTTACGATTTGAATTTTACATTTTTATTAACTATTCATTAAATGTAGATTTCACTAATGCTACACAATATATAAATAAAAAGGTGAGGATATTACCGATGAAGAGACAGAAAAGAGATCGTTTAGAAAGAGCTCATTCTCAAGGTTTTAAAGCAGGTTTAGCAGGTCGCTCAAAAGAGCTATGCCCTTATCAACAAGTAGATCCCAAATCAGAGTGGTTAGGAGGGTGGCGTGAGGCGATTGAAAACCGCAACATGTACAAAACCTAAAATCAATAATCGAATTTAAGCAAAAAGGCCTCCACATTGGAGGCCTTTTTGTTTGTGCGTTAACTTTTAAAACTAAATTTTTAAGGATTCAGTTAAAGTAATTAAAACGCGCTAGTGTCTTGAAATAAGCCCACTTTTAAATCTTTTGCTTCGTAGATTACTCGGCCGTCTACTTCTACAGTGCCATCGGCAACGCCCATAAATAATTTACGTTTAATTACGCGTTTCATTACAAGGCGATAAGTTACTTTTTTATTAGTAGGTAAAATTTGGCCAGTAAATTTAACTTCACCCACACCCAGCGCACGGCCAAGACCCGGGCCACCAGACCAACCTAAATAAAAGCCAACTAGTTGCCACATAGCATCTAGGCCTAAACAACCTGGCATTACCGGGTCGCCTTTAAAATGACAATCGAAAAACCAAAGGCTAGGGTCAATATCAAGCTCAGCAACAATTTCGCCTTTACCATGTATTCCGCCATCAGCTGTTATAGAGGTAATGCGATCCATCATTAACATGTTGTCACTTGGTAAACGACAGTTGCCTTCACCAAACATTTCACCTTGACCACAAAGGATCAAATCTTCTTTTGTATAGCTATTTTTAGGTTCCATAACACTTATCTTCGCTTAGAAATTGCCAAGTACTTTAGCGTACACTTGTACGCTAAACAACTCGGAGCAGTTAAAAAATCAAAATATTGCATATTAAATCACCAATCAATCAACGCGATTGGTTTTTGCACTATAAAACCGCGCAATTACAATCAGAAATCATTATAATTAGCGCTGTCTTATAACCAGTCTAAAGGAAGTTTATGATCCTTTTTGTTAACTCACTAACTGTGATTGATTTTTCTTACTTATGTAACAAACGCGGCGCCGTTGGCGAGAGCTGGATTGTTGATTTAACTTTGCACGGTAAACTTAACGAAGAGTCTATGGTTTTAGACTTTGGTTTAGTTAAAAAGCAAATTAAAGGCATTATAGATGAGTGTATTGATCACCGATTAGCAATTCCTACGGGCCTTAATGGGACTGTATCTGAATTTGACGAGCATAAAACACTCGACTGCACATTTGGTGAAAACAATCACTTAGCTATGAGCGCCCCTCATCAAGCTTATTGTATGATTAACGCAGACGAAGTAACGGTTGAATCGGTTACTGAATTTTTAATTGCGACTATTTTACCAAAACTCCCAGATAACATTGAAAAAATTGAGCTGTCTCTTAAGCCTGAACACAGCCAAAGCTTTTACTATCATTACAGTCATGGCCTTAAAAAACATGACGGTAATTGCCAACGTATTATTCATGGGCATCGTTCTCAAATTGGTATTAGCCTTGATGGCATTTCTATGCCGCGCTTGCAAAAAGAATGGTCTCAAAAGTGGGAAGATATTTACTTAGCCACCAGTGAAGATCAAATTAGCGGCAGTGATTTAAAACACATAACAGCCAAAGCGGGTGATGTATGCTTTGCCTATACATCGGCACAAGGCTATTTTGAAATGGCTATTAGCGAATCTCGTTGCGACATTTTACCAGTAGATACAACCGTAGAATGTATTGCTGAGCATGTAGCTGGTCAAATTAAAGCTCAATACCCAGAAAAAGCAGTAAAAGTAACCGCTTATGAAGGGGTAGGAAAAGGATCTATTAGCTATGTTTAAAACACTTTTAGCAACAGCACTTATTGCCTCTACTAGCTTTAGTGCTATGGCGGTTGAGTTAAAAGGGCACTTAACACAAGGCGGCTTGGTTACAGGTAAGCTTGAAAATGCCAAATCGGTAAGCTTAGATGGCAAAGAGTTAAAACTTTCATCTAGTGGTGATTTTGTATTTGGTTTTGGTCGTGACGCTGACACTACTCATACTTTAAAGTGGGTAGATAACAGCGGCAAGTCACATTCTCAGCCGATAGCTATTACCAAGCGTGAATATAAAATTGATAAAATTACCGGCGTAGCTAAAAAATATGTTTCACCGCCAAAAGAAGTTAGCGCACGTATAAGCCGCGAAGCAGTTGCTGTGCGTAAAGCACGTGAAGTTGACTCTGATTTGCTGTACTTTTTAGACCCTGTATTAAAGCCTGCAGAAGGTCGTATATCGGGTGTTTATGGCAGCCAACGTTATTTTAATGGCGAGCCTCGTCGTCCGCACTTTGGCTTAGACATTGCCAATAAAACAGGCTCTCCTGTTTATGCGCCGATTAGTGGTACTGTGGTATTTGCAGAGCCTGATTTATACTACTCAGGCGGTACATTAATTATTGATCACGGGCACGGTATTACTTCAACTTACATCCATTTAAGTAAGCTTGATGTAAAACTGGGCGACAAAATAGTTCAAGGTAATAAAGTAGCTGAAATTGGTGCAACAGGGCGTGTAACGGGTCCTCATCTAGATTGGCGCTTTAACTGGAAAGGCGAACGCCTTGATCCTGCATTACTAATGCAAGATACATTAGCAAACAAAAAGTAGAGATTATGACTGACGTAAACCGCGATGCAATAATTGCTCAGCGTATTGAAGACTCAACCACATCGGTAACTAAAACAGTATTCCCAGGGCGTACTAACCACCACAATACTTTATTTGGTGGTGATGCATTGGCGTGGATGGATGAAGTGGCATTTATAGCGGCGACTCGTTTTTGTCGTAAGCCTTTGGTTACTATATCCTCAGATAGAGTAGACTTTAAAGAAGCGATACCAGCAGGTACTTTTGCAGAATTAATCGCTAAAGTCGTGCATGTAGGTAACACCAGTTTAAAAGTTGATGTAGATATATTGCTTGAAACAATGCATAAAGACGATAAGCACTCAGCCATTAGTGGCAGCTTTACGTTTGTTGCAGTTGACGATAATCACAGACCGACACCGGTAGTTTGCGATAAAATGATTTATGGTTTTGATTAATTTAAAGATTTAAAGACACTAGTGTAAAATTATATAAGCACCTAAATTGGTGCTTATATAAAAACCAGAAAAGAACACATCATACATTGTTTTTGTTGAATATAACCTCAACATCAAAATTAAAACTAACTAATAAAGCAATCAAAGTAGGGCTATTGTTAATGTGTGGTATAGAGAATTGTTAGAAGCAAAAAAGGTATGCTTTAAACATACCTTTTTAGTTACATTCAGCTTTTAATTAAATTTACGAATACTTACATGCATACTACTTAAAGCACCATTGCTGCTATCCAACCAAATATCAGTAATGGAATGTTAAAGTGAATAAACGTTGGAATAACAGAGTCTCTAATATGGTCGTGTTGCCCATCGGCATTTAGGCCAGATGTTGGTCCAAGCGTTGAGTCTGAAGCAGGGGAGCCTGCATCACCTAAAGCGCCCGCAGTACCAACTAGTGCAGCGGTAGCCATTACCGAAAAGCCAAGGTCTAAACACAAAGGTACAAACAAAGTAGCAATAATAGGCACTGTTGAAAACGAGCTACCAATACCCATTGTAATTAATAACCCGACTAACAAAATAACACCAGCCGCCAAAGGTTTATTACCATCAAAAAGGGCAGCACCGCTGTGTACTAAACTTGCTACATCGCCGGTTGCTTGCATAACTGAAGCAAAGCCTTGTGCCGATATCATAATAAAGCCAATCATGGCCATCATCGCAACGCCTTTACTAAATACGTCGCCGTTTTCTTCCCATTTAACTACACCAAATACACTAAATATCATTACACCTACTAAGCCGCCTAAAATCATTGAGCCACTTAAGTTTTGTGCAACAAGCGAAGCAAGTACGGCACATAGCCCTACAATCATTACTTTTTTAGGGTTTTCGACATCAGCAGATTTACTCACAGTTGTTAATGGTTGTTCTGTATAGTCGCGGCGTTTTTTATAGGTAATAAATACCGCAATAAGTAATCCAATAAACATACCTAATGCAGGAATTATCATCGCCATAGGGACTTGTGTATTTACAATGTCTAAGCCGTTATCGACCAGATTTTTATGCAAAATAGAATACAAGTAAATACCACCAAAACCATAAGGCAGCACCATGTAGGAGGTTGCTAATCCAAATGTTAAAATACACGCTATAGCACGTCTGTCTAATCTTAACTGATTAAAAACAACGAGTAGTGGAGGAATTAAAATAGGAATAAACGCAATATGCACAGGCACTAAATTTTGAGAAGAAATCGCACAGCCTAAAATAATCAATAAAATAAAGTAGCTTAAAAACGTTTCATTACCGCTGCCTTTTGCATTTACCTTGGCAAGTAATTTATCGGCGAGTATGCGTGTTAGGCCCGACTTAGAAATAGCAACGGCAAATGCACCGAGCATAGCGTAGCTCAGTGCAATTTCGGCGCCCGTAGAAAGGCCAGAATTAAATGCATCAACACTTTCTTTTATGCCCAGGCCTGCGGTTAAACCCGCAACTAAAGCACTTATAATCATAGCTACAATGACGTTAACGCGGGCCAAAGATAGCCCGAGCATTAGAATAACGCCTATAACAACAGCATTCATAGTATTCTCATTTGGATGTTTTGATTAATTTTATCAGATCTTTAGCCTGAGTTTTACGCTCTTTAGTAAAAGGTTTTTTACCATAGCGTACTTGGTTAAATAATTGGCTAAAAGTGTTTATTGATTGCGCAGCTTGAGGTTTTTGATCAGCATATAGCTGTAATTTTTGGCTGGGTGTTAAATGCTCGGGCGTATTAAACTTCTGTTTTTTTGCCCATGCTTGTATTTCATTAAACTCTTTTACCATAGGCGCTAATTTAGCCGGGCGCTTTGGTAAGTTTAAATAAACAAAGTAACCAACAAAACAAAAACCTACAGTGAGTAATACCATTAATGGAACAAGCCAAATGTTTTTACTACCAAAAAGAGATTTTAAAAAATCGTTTTGTTTTTCTTCATCAAAGCCAAGTACCCAGCTAGACCATTGATAATCTAAATTTTCGAGCTCTAGCCTTAACCAATTAATACCCGGAAAATTACTTAAGCTCACTAATCCAAAATCTAGATTACTTTTAAATTCGTCATTCAGCTCTTCGTTTTGTGAAAGTGAACCATTCAAGCGCTCTGGTGCAACAACAGCAGTTGCATCAAAAATAACCCAACCTTCGTTTTGTAAATATACTTCTACCCACGCGTGTGCGTCGTACTGGCGAACAGTGAGCGTATTATTATCTTGATTTAGTTCACCACCTAAATAGCCACTGACTAATCGAGCGGGTATACCAGCAGTTCTGAAAATATAAGCCGCAGCACTCGCGTAATGGCCGCAAAAGCCTCGTTTATTATCAAATAAAAATTGATCAATCGTGTTATCACCACTCATAGGTGTAGGGGTTAGCGTGTAAGTAAATCCTTTATTTACAAAATATTGCAATAGACTATTATAAAATTCATGGTCAGAGTGTGTATTTTTCTTTAGGTTTTTAGCAAGTGATGATGTTTTAACATTCTCTTTATGAGCTAGATATTTGTAGCGTTTTTCTTCAAATTGTCCAAGTCGTAAAGCTGAAAAACTAAAGCTGTTTACATCGTATTGTAAGCTTTTAGCTTGGCGGCTTTTTTTTCGTAATAAACCGAGTGAATTACCTTCAACATTTTGTGAGTCACTACTTGAATACCCTAAACCATAGAGCCATTTTTGCGTAGCGGGCTCAGTAATAATTGAGTAGCTTGCAATAAGTTGCTCGTCATTTGTACTCTCAATATTACTTTTTAAATTATTATATTTTAAAAAGTCAGACGTTAGCCACGTATTGCCATTAAATTCATCATGCACTATTGCTCGCCAGTAATAGGGGGCTACAGGTTTTCTTTCATTAAATTTAGCTCTAAACACCAGCTCATCTGAATTAGAAAGCTTTGCAATATCGAATGGATCGACTTGTTCAGAAAGCCCTGTTTTTGCAAGCTTAGGCCCAGGAAGCTGCCAAAAGGCGGGCATTTTTGGTAAAAAAAGTAGTAAAAATATAGCCAATGGAAGCGCTAAAAGTAGTAATTTACCACTTTGCTTAGAGGCTATTTTTAAATTATGTTTGGATTCGAGTAAGCCAAGTACTGCAAAGTTTAATATGTATAAACCACTTACAGTTAAAGTCGTTAAAATGCTTTGGTTAAATAAATACACCGATGAGAGTGAAAAAAATGTAAGCGTTGTAATTACATGATAGTGTTTTTTGGTTTTAGCCTGCAGCAGCTTAAATAAACTAGCAAGCAGTAACATAGCTACAAATAAAATAACCGTATCGGACATACCTACGGTGTAGAGCATTAAACCAAGCGACGCACCAGCGAGTATGTTTGCAAGCCAGGCATTTGGCTTTGGTTTATTACTCAGTGTTATGAAAAAATTCCATGCACAAATAAGTGCAAGTACGCCTACAAAAACCAACGGTAAATGCGCTATAAAAAATACAATCAAACATGCATATATAAAACACAGTGAGTAATTTATTACTTTTTCGTTTTTGAGTATGCCCATTACACACCACCATTAAATGAACATAATAACTTTAAGCATTGCTGCTTATGCTGCTGCCCGGTATTAGTATTTATTGTTTTACCAGGTAGCTTTAACATAAAAGGCGTGTTTTGCTCGGTTGCTTCACATATTAAAAAGCATAATTGGCTTAAACGTTGTTCTGTATCCCCATTCATCAATGTAAAATCGAATAGGGCATTCGCGGTTTTAAAATCTGCAAACTCTTTGACTAATAGTTGTTGTGTTTTTGCGTAATGCTTCCACGATATTCTTTGTAAACCCATCTCAGGTAAATGTGGGATTAACGACTCAAACTCTTCGCTACCCGATTCTTTTGATATCCCTTTATCAGCTTGTTCGTCAAGCATTGAGGTATGTGTATCACTAAGTACTTGTTCAAGCGACGGGTATACAAAAACATCTGTTTGTAATTGAATGTAGCTCCAAACAGTAATTAAACCAAACGGATAGTTACTCGCAATTTTAATGCGTTGTACTGCATATTTACCGCGTGAGCTATAAGGTAAGTTAAGTATGATTAGCTGCGTTTTACTATCCACTTCATCAGTATGTTGTTGAGTTTGCTCAGTACCTTGATACGTTAAATTAATAGATTGGGTAACTGAGGGGCTTTGCAATTCAAATCGGATACTTGGCTTTTGAGGTGAGTAACTATTAAAAGCATCTTTAAATTTAACCGTTAAGCCTTTGGCATTGCTGTAACCCATTAGCACAGCAATAATTATTACCACAAACATAAGGTAGGACATTATTAAAATTAAATTATTTTGATAATTAATACCCATCACAAAGTTTAAAATAGCCACAATAACAAAGTACCAGCCAAGGGATGACGGCAATACATAAATTGTTCTATGTTCAAGCGTAATTGAGTTTTTTAAATGTTTATTTTTTAATAACTTATTAAATAAACTGACTTTAAATGACTTAAATAAAGAAGGGCGCTTAACCGTTTTTTTTGGCATAAAAATTTATACCGGAACTAAAACGTTTTTTAAAATATCGTTTACCTGTGATTCACCCGATTCATTATGTAAACCTAATCGATGTTGGCACACACTTGCAAATACGACTTGAACATCTTCTGGTATTACAAAATCACGGCCATCAATAAAAGCCCATGACTTAGCTGCTTTAGCCAAAGCCATACTTGCACGCGGTGATAGCGATGCTGCAAACGCATTGCTCGTACGAGTGTAATTAACTAGTTCAATAATGTAGTCAACCACTGGACTACTTAGTGTAATTTTGCTTATTTTTGATTGAATTTCAGCAAGCTCTTGTTTGTTAATTCGCTGCGGTAATTGGCTGTAATCTCGTTTTTGCATGTTCAAAATTAAGCGTTTTTCGGCCTCTTTAGGAGGAAACCCCAAGCTTATACGCATTAAAAAACGGTCTAATTGCGACTCGGGTAACGGATAAGTACCCGATTGATAAAGCGGGTTTTGTGTTGCGATAACAAAAAATGGATTTGGCAGCGTATATTTTTTACCATCTATTGTTACTTGTTGCTCTTCCATTGCTTCAAGCAACGCACTCTGTGTTTTAGGCCCTGCGCGGTTTATTTCATCAGCTAAAACCACTTGGCTAAATATAGGACCTTTATGAAACGTAAAGCTATGCTCGGTAGAATTAAATACATTAGTACCCAAAATATCAGCAGGCAGAAGATCACTTGTAAATTGTATGCGTTGATAGGATAAACCTAATACAGCCGACAATGCATGAGAAAGAGTCGTTTTTCCCATACCGGGCAAATCTTCAATGAGTAAATGTCCCTCACTAAATAAGCAAGTAAGTGCCAGTTTTATTTGTTGCTGTTTACCAAATATAACACTCGAAAGATCTTCTATAATCGCAGTAACAGTGCTTTGCATGTTAACCTTATTATTATTCTATTATTTCAAGACGCTTCATTACGGTGTCTACTTTTTTTGTATTAAATGGTTTAGCAATGAAGCCTTTAGCACCCATTTCCCACGTATTTTGCACGTTTTCGAGGCTATTATGGCCAGAGCACATAACAACATGAGTATGCGGGTAGGTACTATTAATGTATTCCAATATATCCGTGCCGTCAGAGTCAGGTAAATCTACATCTACAAATATTACGCCTGGCGTTTTTTTGTCCATAATAGGCTTGGCAGAGCTAAAATTGGCACTTTCTAATATATCTTCAAACCCTAACTCAGTTAAAATTTGGTTTAGATAATCACGAATTTCCTTAACATCATCAATAATGAGGATAGGCTCTAGCGGGCGAACAAATTCCATATGTAGGTTACTTCTATTTTGAGTACATCTTAAGTGCTTTAATACTAAGCTAACCCCTTCATAAGCTCAAGAACGTTACTTAAAAAACACTAATAAATAAACTATTTATAGAATTTGAAGGTGGCTTTAAAGCAGGCTTAAACTTATTAAAAGCGAATCAAGGCGACCAGTTACGTTTTTAAAATGGTGTAGGCGTAACAACAACAAACTACCGCTTTGGCGATGGTGAAAACTATAACTTCTCAGCGTCACCTTCAAACGAGCGCGACACTCACGTAGGCGCAATGCCAGGACTTGAGCAATCAATTATTCAGTTAAATTTAGCTTATCAACCATCAGACGAAACAAGCTTAATTTATATGGTTGGCAAATCGTCTGATGATTATACGTTCGCAGATGCCGCTGGTAATGCCGTTGCCGGTATTACTTATTTTGGTACAAACGGCATAGCAGATGAAAATGGTACTACGTTTGATTCAAACAGCGTTATTGAAGGCGACTTATCGGTTGAGTACTTCGTGTTTGAAGCACAACAATATCTAATCCCTAAAAAACTATATGTAGCGGCTCGTTATGCAGAAGCCGAAAACACTTCCGACTTAATTGAACAAACAGACAACACAGTAGAGCGTATTCAAGTAGCCGCAGGTTACTGTTTAACGATAAAGCGATTCTAAAAGTTGGGTATGTTCATCAAGAAGAAGGTGTTAATTCGGGCGGCCAAATTGGTAAAGGATTTAACGACTTCACTTCAGAAATATCTGTTAAGTTTTAAGCAACTAGTTTGGCATTTTTATGTGTTAAAAATGCCAAATTTTATAATTATTTGTTATTTAAAAACTGTGTAAAAGCGTTCTTACTTTAAACAAGTAATTAATAAATATATAGTACTCACTAAGACTTAATAAATCTGAGGGATTAAATCCAAAGGTTTCTACGTGAAAAATTTCTAATATAGAACAATGAAATAACGAAATTTTGTCTTGTTATCGACACTATTTTCTTACCTAAAACAGTTCCATGAATTGCTATAAAGCTCTAAAAATCCGCTTAAAATAGGGAGGCTTTTAATTTAAAGAGTACATTTATAAGTAATAATGATGTCGCTATAAATTAAATTATGACTGCATAATCCCATGAAACCTAGGTATTTTTTATTAAGGAATGGTATATTTACAACTATAAATAACAAAAACGTTATTAATAAATAGATACTCAAAAATTAATAAATAATTTATATAGCAGCACATATAATTAAAATTATGTAATGAAAATAAGGACTTAGTTTTCCTTCTATTTTAAGAGGTTTACGTGGTAAAGCTATCAAATACAGAAATTAGAAAGCTAGACGATGCGGCCAGAGCAGGGTGGTTGTATTATGTTGGCGGTAAAACGCAAGATGAAATAGCTAAAAAACTCAACATATCTCGCCAGTCTGCACAAAGAATGGTTGCGTTATCAGTTAGCCAAGGGCTAATTAAAGTTAGGCTAGATCATCCGATTGCTAAATGTATGGATCTGGCCGAAAAAATAAAAAGCCGTTTTGGGTTAGATTCGTGCGAAGTTGTACCGAGCGACCCGTCTGAACCTTCATCTGCATTAGGTTTGGCTCAAGCTGGCGCGGCAGAAATAGAACGCCATTTAAAATCAGAACAACCTAAAGTACTTGCTATGGGAACCGGTCGAGTTTTACGTTCATGTGTAGATGAGCTAAGAACTGTTGATTGTCCGCAACATAAAATTGTAGCAATGCTGGGTAATATGGCTTTGGATGGATCGGCTTCGCCTTATGATGTTGTAGTAAGAATGGCCGAACATACCAATGCAAAACATTATCCAATGCCATTGCCAGTTTTACCAAGAAGCGTTGAAGAAAAAGAACAGTTACATGCACAACAAAATATTACCGGTAATTTAAAACTCGCTAAAGATGCCGATGTAACATTTGTGGGTATTGGTAGCTTAGGTGAAAAATCGCCATTACATATAGATGGTTTTATTGATGCGCAAGAACTTAAAGAGTTACAAGAACTCGGTGCCGTAGGTGAAATGATTAGTTGGGTGTTTGATAAAAACGGTAAGCTTTTAGATTGCACAGTTAATCAGCGCGTAGCAAGTACGCCATTAAAAACAAATGCTAACAAACAGATTTATGCGATAGCTGCGGGTGAAGAAAAAGTATTAGCCATTTTGGGCGCAGTAAGGTCAAACATGATCAGTGGATTAATTACTAACGAATATACAGCTGAGCGTTTACTAAGTATTGATTGAACAATTTGAAAAACAAAGCATCTGTAATAGTAATACCTGTTATTGTAATAAAAGCACTTAATGTCCGATACCGTCTAGTATTGGACATAGTAAGGGCGCATTTAAGCGCTCTTTCTATATATACAGTTACTTCCTATAATTTATATTATGTTAAATGGCTTAAGTAAATACATAACCAAGTTACTCACCTTCATTATTTAACGTATAAACACCATTTTTTGGCTATTTAATAAGCATTAACCTACTTGTTATAAAATTAGTGTCTTACCTATTTACACTATTTTTAAATTGAGCATATAAAAATACCGCTTGGTTATTAATATATCCAAGCGGTATAAACAATAATTACCTAGTAGTTATACTACATAGTAAATCTCAAGCTATTGAATTTAATGGCTTTTAAACTATCCAGTTGATGTGTTTCTGATGTTCTAGAATGTTTTATCATTCATGAATTCACCAATGAGCTCAGACACTTTATCAGGGTATTCATCAATAACCCAGTGAGCTGCTTTGTCCAACCAAATCAATATGGCTTGTTCTAACATTGGCGCATACTTTGGCTGATGAATTTTGCTTTTGAAACTTGTCTTCTTCACCTCATAATATGAGCGTTTCATGAGGTAAGCTTTAAGGTCGCCTGTAATAGCTTCGGTATATTCTTTATTGAGCCTGCGCATGTTACTAAATAAAGCGGCTTTTCCCAGCTCGTTGCTCCAAGGTTTTAAGTATATTTCCATTAACTCTTCAGTCATTACGCTCGAGTCGTAAACACCTTTGGGCATGAAATCTCTTAATGTATCCACAAATTCAGCTACAGTTGTTTTTTCTTCTACACCTGGTTCTAGCAAAGGTTCAAACTCTGGTATTGGCCAAGAATCAAAACATACACTATCAATTAAAACCAACCCGTTTACTTTATCCGGATGATTTACAGCCATTAATTGAGCTATATCGCCACCAATGTCATGAGCTACAACATTTGTTTTAGAAATATTTAGCTCTTCCATAAACTCTTGAATTCAAGTATTAAGTGCAAGCATTATTCTACATTGTGCATTTATAGATACATCTGTGTCGCTTGGCATATCAGATTCACCAAAATTGAGTAAATCAGGTGCGATGCTTAGATGCTAGTTTTGGCATAACATTTTGCCATAATGCATTATTAGTCGGTATACCATGTATTAATAATAATGATGTTCCTTCACCAATTTATTGGTATGCAATTTTATGACCCTCTACTGTAACGTACTGTGTTTTGTTCATATTTATGCCTCGTTGATTTTAAAAAATTATAATATTTAGTAACCGATAAAACCGAAATATAAGCCTATAAAGCAAATTTCATCCCAAGATGAGTATCTAATAGTTATTGAACCATCATAATATTTTTAAAGTTAAACCCTTGTGATACGTAGGCTCTAGGCTAAGTTGGTTTACTTACCCCATAAAATTATAGGGTTTAATAATTGTGATTATTAAATTGCTTTAGGAAGTGTGAAACGATGACTCTTGTATATGCAACAATTATAAAAGCGTAGCTGACAATATTTCAATGGATTATTTTTACTGAAGAATAAAATAGTTAACCGCCCTGCTGCTGCCCCTTAATTATTCCAAAATGACCTATAAACTAACCCGTAGTCGCGAGTTTATCTCGCGTGTAGTAAAACCAAAACAAAAAACGCAGCATAAAGCCGCGCCTACAAACATAGCCTACCCGTAGTCGCGAGTTTACCTCGCGTGTAATAAAACCAAAAACGTGGCATAAAGCAGCGCCTACAAATATAACCTAACCCGTAGTCGCGAGTTTACCTCGCGTGTAATAAAACCAAAACTAAAAACGCAGCATAAAGCCGCGCCTACAAACATAGCCTAACCCGTAGGCACGAGTTTACCTCGCGTAATAAAGTAAAATCCCAAATTAATTTAGATGGGTGTAGTCCTAAAATCGTTAACTGCTCTGTTAATGCCACTTAATTATTCTAAAAACGATCTGATATTTTCAATTAATACAGTTTGCTTAACTGGCTTTAATAACAAGCCGTTAAACCCAAGTTTTACATATTTGTTATCGTTATTCTCGTTTTCACTAAATGTATGAGCAATAATTTTTGTTGCTGATGCATCAGCATGCTTTCTTATTTTTAGCATTGCGTCAGTGCCTGTAAATTGCGGCATGACTATATCCATTATAATAATGTCGTAAATATTTTGAGAAACCATCAGTAGTGCCTCTATTGCACTTGATGCGAAATCAATTAAAATATTTTCTTCTTTGAGCATTTTTCTAATTACAATTTCTATTAGTAAATCATCATCTACTAAAAGTAGTCGTTTAGTGTTATCTATAGGTGTTACTTTAAAATCGATAACTTCCGCCATATTTCCAATAGTATTATTCATTTATTACTCCTTTGGCTTATCTTTTTAAAATACGTGATATTTGGTTTATTAAAACACCCTGCTTTACTGGTTTTAATAGTAAGTCATCAAAACCCTGATTTACGTATTTAGAATCTGTATCGGGTGTAGAAGTATGTGCAATGATTTTAGTTTTAGAGTTATCACTGTGTTTTTTAATTTTTAACATCGCGTCAGTTCCCGATAGCTCAGGCATAACTATATCCATTAAAATAATGTCGTAACTATTTTGCGATACCATTAACATTGCCTCTATCGCATTACATGCGTAATCTATTTTAATGTTTTCATTTTTTAGCATTGCTCTAATAACAATTTCAACTAGAGGGTCGTCGTCAACAAGTAATAAAGTATTTTTCTGCTTTGTAGTTAACAGATCGGTTACCGAATTAGTGTTTATTTGCGAACTGCTTTCATCCTCTAGTTCTTCATCTTTGATTTGTTTGCTCGCTAAGTTTACAAGCATAGAAAGTACTATCGTTGTTTTACTCGTACTACTATTAATAGTTATCGCTTTACCGCCTAACATTTTAAATATTGAAATGAAAAATTTTAGCTCTAGTGATAAGTCTTTATCATCTATAAAGCGTGTTATATCGTCACCCGATATGCTTTTAAGCTCAGTTATGAAATGGCTGCTGTTGATTAAATTACTTAATGAAAAGTCTAGGTGTAAGTAATTACGCTTACTTTCATTTTTAATCTGTGCGTTAACACATAGTGTTGTATTATTCGCTGAATCTACAATCTCTGTCACTAACTGAATAACCAATTGAGATATTAACTTTTCATCGCTTGCTACGGTTAACTCAGGTGCAATATTGTTTTTTAAAATTATTTTTTTATTTTCAGCCTCTTTAGTCAAAATTGAAATATTGTTATTAATCATTTTATTTAGGTCAACGTTTTTGGACTGAAGCTTAAGCTTACCACTCTCCGATTTATTTATATTCACGAGTTGCTGAATTACACTTTCAAGTTGGTCGCACACATTTGATATGCTACCCACATTATTTTTAAATTCGTTAAAGCTTATTGGATCTTTAGATATTTCAACTAATGACTTTAAAGATGATAAAGGCGTTTTTAACTGACGGCTAAGCCTTGAAACAAATTTTTCTTTTAGTTGATTTGTCTGTTTTGATTTTTCAAGCACATCAGCGAGTAAACTTTCTTTTTGATGTGCCTCTGTATCGTCTCTAAAGTAGCAAACGAAACCGTTAAAATCTGTATGTCTTTGTAATACGGTTATCCATTTTCCGTCGGTAAAACCTATATCTATTAATTGGTTACGGTCATCATCAAGCTTATGATGCTCATGGTAATGATTTATAATATTATGCTGCTGCGCAATACTTATCAGCTGGCTATACGATAGCTGACTGTTTTGTTTATTCACCTGTGCAAATAAAAGATTAAACGCATTGTTGGTAATCACAGGAAATTCGTGGCTATTAAAAATAGCAAACCCATGCGGCAGTGCATCAAGAGAACTTGAAAAAAGCTCTTCTCTATTGAGTATTAACTGATTTTTTTGTTTTATTTCGTTGTGTAAACGCCTTGGCAAGCGTAAAAAATAATACACAAACGCGAATACACAAAAAGAGATTAACCCTAATCTAATTAAGCTATATTTAGTAACTTGTGGTCTTATAATTTTACTCATTGGTTGCACGTGTAAGCGCCACGTAGGTGGAAAACGATGGCTTAAAGCGCTAATGCTATTTTTAATTATACTAGGGTTTACTTCTCCTTTTTTTCCTAGAGTAAACTGTGGAGTTACTATAAAAACGTTATAGTTTTCAGTATTTAATTTACCAATAATGGCTTTTAAAAACTTGCTTAAATCAAATGCAGTAAGAGTATAAATAGAACCTTGCTTTATTTTTATTTCAGAAATTAAGAAGGCTGTATCAGCAACAGTAAACACTTCTACTGATTGTTTATTCGCTCTGTAATCAAATCTTTTTAACCAGTTAGTGAACCCATACGCAGCTAAATCAAAGTTGTTTTTAGACCAAAGTGCGAGTTGGTTATATTCAGAATCAAACACAACGTAACCTTTGTAGGTTAAATTTTGTGAAACCTGGCTTTGTACTAAATTATTAAGTTGCTCTTTTGTATAGTTATTTTGACTTTGTAAAAAGCCAGCAATCACTAAATCTTTTTGCGATATATATAATCCTTGATTATCAAACCGCTCTAATGCATTAAATAATGTTTTACGTAACTGCTGAGTTTGTTGATTATAATAACTTTGCAGCTCTTTTTTTTCAATAGTATAAAGTAGTAATGCAGTGAATGATAATAATACTAATGCAATTAAAAAAGCCACGGGAGCTAAACTAAATACATGAATATATTTAGCTCCATTATTAATTTTATTTATAGATTTAGTGCTTTTATCATCTATCGAATCTGAGCTTTTATTTAATTGCGTCTGCAATAATTGAGAAAATGAAATAAACTGATCTTTTTGCGAACCTATTAATGTTTTAGGTGCTAAATCAGCCATTAGCAATACGCCAATTACTTTGTTTGTGGCGCTATAAATTGGATATTGTGCATAAAAACGAATTAAATTATGGGTATTACTAGATATCTCATCAAAAAAAGTATCTTCGAACAAATATAATTTTTCTTGTGTACAGCGCTTTTGATAGCTTAACAACTCATTTTCAACGCTTTCTTTATCGTTGCAAGTTATTAGTTGGTCTGAATAAATTCCTCTAAAATCGATAAATTTAACAATAGGCACATCATAAAATTGTTTTAGTAAGGTTAGGGTTTCTTTAATTTCTAACGAGATTTCATCAGGTTTTGCATCTACTAAATTATCATGTGAGGTAAATATATTTGAGGCGTTCATTGACGTTCTCCTTCCCCTTTAGGGGGAGTATGTATCCACGTTGTACTGTTTTGACCGCTGTGTACTGGCAGTAAAACTTTAAATGGTGGTGTTAAGCTACTAAGTGCGGGCTCGCCGGTGGTGATATTAATTACTTGTTCTGCATTTACTAAATTCAGTGATGTTTTACAGTATGTAACGCCTGGCTCAATGCCTATTAAGCTCAGTGTTTCGCTTATAATCAGGTTGTTAACTAAGTCGATTCCGACCAACTCAAACGTTGTTTTTAAAATAGTGAAAACAAGTGTCTCTACAATGTTTTCATCTTCTTCTAAGCGTGTACCTTCTGGGCAGCATATTGTGCCAAGCTCTATATCAACGTTTGTTCCAATACCAACTAATGACAGTGCATTAAGGGCTGTATTTAAAAGCGGTTCTACCTGTGGTAAATATAAATCAAGAATGTCACCTTGTGATTCGTAACCGGTTTGACACGAGTCACACGATTGCGATAAACCTTGATCGCTTGTACCTAAAAGTGGATTGCCCAGCGCTGTTACTCCAACCAAGCAGCTGCTATCGGCCGGTTGCTTATCTATTTCAAAGCTTTCACAAGGTGAACCTGCTACAACTTTTTGTGATACATAGCGAGATAAAATTTGCTCGCTATTTGCAGGGCATTGTTGTGGCGTACTTCTTAATAACTGACCAATAACGGTATTACCTAGCTGCCCGATTGCATAATTTGGACCTTGCTGCAGCGCATTTATATAACTTACATTACCGGTATTATTTAGTTTACTTACACCTTGGCTGTCTGTTGCCTCGTCGCTTAACCCCTTTAAGCATGGATTACCTTGGCAATTTGGTGCATCGTAATAAACAGCTTCTCGTGAGGTAAACCTATCATCTCGTATGCCTATTAATGCCCTGTAAGTGTTGTTTGCTCCACGGTCTGTATAAAAAATGAGTGGGGCTTGGTGCTCGTCAAAACTAACTGCAATACCGAGCGGTTTGTTATTGGCATCTACTACGGTAATTTGATTATCTACCTTAGTTTGATGACGCTTAATAAGGGCATCCCTTACTAAAATAACACCACCAATCGAGCCAATAATTAAAATTGTTATAATTAAAATAAGCTCGATAGTAAGTATGTACCCTTGTTGATAATGCTTTTTCATATCAAACTCCTATAACACTTCTACAAGCATTTTAAGTACGTTCATAACTTGTAATGCTGCGGGGAAAAATACTAATACCAAAAACATCGGAAAACAAATTAGGATTATGGGAAAGGTTGTATGCATCGCTTTTTTATTAACTTTTTTAGCCAGTAAAATGTTCTTTTTTAGAGCTAGGCCTTCAAGTTGGGCCTCTACTGCTTGGATAAGTGGTGTGCCTAATTTTGAACCTATCAACATTAAATTGGCGAGTTTTTTAATGTCCATTACACCCGTTCTTTCAAAAAGTGAGTTAAATGCAATTTCTCTATCTTTACCTGCGCTTAATTCAAATAAAAATAACTTTAGCTCTTTGTATAATGGATGCTTTTGACTTAATCCATGATCAACCGCCAGTGCAAATGAGCGCTCTAATGAAAATCCAGCGCGCATGTAAACTAGTAGCACCCGTAAAAAAAACTCTAAACTATTATTAATAGTGGTTTTGCGTTGATTTTTACGTAATAAAAACCAGCATTCGGGTGCAAAAAAACACATAAAACACAGTAATAATTTAATCGATTGGCTCAGCTCATAACCTGTTAGCTCTATAACCGTAAATGCACTAAAAGTAGCAGCCACTTTGAAGCAGTACAGGCTTATTAATATTTTATTAATTTGAACCCCAGCCTGTCTTAATTGACGTTTAGAGATAATGATTAGTGGATACCAATTAATGTTTTTAGTATCGGGTTTATCTAATTCAACTTTAAGAGACTGCCTATGAATATGAATAAACGAGCCCATACTCACTAAAAGTCCGATAAGTAAAAGTATATCAATCATAATGTTACCCTTAAGCTAAGGCGTAGCCACAAAAATCCAAATAGCTGACAAATAAGTGCAACTGTTATAAATGCGATTCCATTGGGATCGTTTAGTAACGGTTCAAACCAGGTTGGATCGGTATAGCTAAATAAAGGAATTAGTGCGTAAGGTAAAAAACCACTAAATACAGCAGCGTATTTAGTGCCCGAAAGCTTAGCTTTTAGCTGTTGGCGGTCGAGGGTCCGAAGCGACATCATGTTGCATACGCTTTTTAGCATGTCGGTTAAATCACACTGGCTTTGTGTATGTGTAATGATGCTATGAGCAAACAATCTTACGGTTTCGCAGTTGTATCTTTCAATTAAAGGGGCAAACGACGTTTCGGCATCACTACCCATGCTCATGCGTTGTATTAGTAAGGTGCTTTGCTTTTTTATATATGGGTCTGCATGTTCATCAGCAAACTGCATTGATTGCTGTAGCGATAGCCCAGTGCTTAAACACGATTGTACGGTTTCAATAAACTCTAAAAAATGATGCTCAAATTTAGCTAATTTATAGTGAGCCAAGTCAATCACAGTTATAAAACAGGTTACAAAAACCACGATTGAAATAATAAACGCGCTGGTTGATGCCTCTGGATAATATAATTTAGCTAAAAACCATGAGCTACTAGAGAGCGAACACGCCATGCTTATAAACCAGGCGTTACTTATGTTTAAGCCTAGCACTCGTAGTGACAGAGTAAGTACGTCTTTTTCTTCTAAAATATCTACTTTTTTAGCGCTCTGGTTGCTTTTATTTTTAGCATACAAAGAAACCAACACACTAGCTGCAAGTACAAAGGTTATAACCGCCGCTACAGCTAATAAATAATCAAGTTTAGTCATTGTTAGCCTCCGGGTTATTGTGCAGTAATGCTTTTAATTCTTGTGCATTTGCGCCTTGGCCTTTCATAAACTCAATAACACTTGAGTTATCTATTAACTCACTTTGTACTGGCTCTGCTTCATTAATACTATAAAGCGGGCTAAAATGTGCGCCGCCATTAACACGCTTAATTTCACCAATACTTTTTAGAGTTCGGGTGCCATTAGTTGAGCGAGAAACATGCACAATAAGTTGAATACTCGACGCGATTAGCGAACTTGTATGGGTATCGCTCAGTTGTGCATTGTGTAACTGCACTAAGGTAGATAAACGAATAACGGCATCATTTGCGCTGTTAGCATGTATGGTCGTCATCGAACCTTGGTGACCACAGTTCATTGCTTGGAGCATATCGATTACTTCGCCTGAGCGTACCTCACCTACAAGTATTCTATCTGCGCGCATTCTAAGGGCTGCTTTTACTAAATCTCTTAGGCTTACTGCACCTTTACCATCGCTGTTTGTGTCGTGAGCTTCTAATTGCACAACGTGGTTGTGATGCAAATTAAGCTCAGCACTTTCTTCAATGGTTACAACTCGTTCATTTGGGTTAATTGAGTTAGCAAGTACGTTTAATAATGATGTTTTACCTGCCCCGGCATTGCCACACACTAAAATATTAACGCCTGTTTTAACTGCGCTTTTTAAAAATGATAAGATGTTTTTATCTAAAAAATGATTATTAACTAAAAAGTCATCGTTTATTTTTTTATGATTAAACTTACGAATCGATACAATAGCTGCGCTGGTACACGCAGGCGGTACAATAATATGAACTCGGCTACCATCTTTTAGTTTGCCATCAACAATTGGCATAAGCGCATTGACTTGTCGGCCACAACCATCAAGTAAGCGATCAACAAATCGTCGTAAATGGCGTTCGTCATCAAACTTACTGGCTGTGCAAAGTAGTTTGCCTTGTTTATCAATCCAAATATCTTGCGTGTCATTTATTAAAATATCACTTACCTGATCGTCCAGCATAAACTGTGCAATAGGTCCCAGGCCTTGAATTTCATCAAATACAGCCTGAACAACCTGCTCTTGTTGATGTTGGTTAAATGAAGATTGATTAAATTGTGGAATTTCACTGCACAAAGCAGAGATTTTTTCGAGAACATTACTAGATAAAAGCGCGGTTGGCTCTTGTTCGTACTCTTCGATAACGGCATCGTGCAATAGCTTTTTAAGCTCTTCAAAGGTACTTAAACTGGTTTGAACTTCTTCATGTTTGCTTGATAAATTAAACATAAAAACTCACTTAGCTACATATACAGCTTCATTTTTAACGCCTTTAACCACTTCGATTGTGCGACTGGTTTGTAAGCGTGAAAAGTTTTGCAAACGACCTTGTTCAATGTCATAAGCGCTATGCACAATAATTGAGACTTTGTCAGCATTATCTATACCAGCCAATGAATAAACATCTTTTGGAAGCACCGCAAGTACTAACGAAACACCGCCAGCGGAGCTCTTCTCTTTTGCTAAATTATCCATTATGCCACTTTTTGCGGCTTGAGATTTAGGCCCTTTTGAAACACCAATAAGCTGTACATCTCGGGCGACTGTTCTTACTAAACGATTAGTTTTAGCAACTATGTCTAGTCGGTCACCTTTGTGTATACGCGAAAGCGGAATATCTAAGGTATTTAGTTTTAAAGTATATAAAACACGCCCTGCCGGTATCGCTTCTGACAAATTTTGGCTTTTCGCTCTAATAAAATCAGTGTCGAACAAAGGTTGTTCAACCATTTTATTAGTTGCTAATTTTTGACCAATTAATGCACGCGGATTTTGAACGCTCAGTGCAATATTTGAGTAGTTACTTGGATCTATACTTTTTTGCTCTACATCATGAACGGTAACTGTTTGACCGGCCGACATATTTTTATTTACTACCCACGCTGTTACGCTATTTTCATCGTTTACCTGTCTAATGCCCAAAGCCGAAGCTAACATGCCAGAGGTGATGAGTAATGTGAGAGCCGCTGTGGTTGCGCCTTTGTTACTTTTACTTTTCATAATATTCCTCCAGAGTAACTTTCACTGCCACACTTTTGTGGCAGTGAGCCTTAAGCTTGGTATTCAAACCTGGTTACCTTATATTGGATACTTTGCGTTAGTTACCTTGCGAACCGCCAGCTGCTGTACGAGTTGCAGCATCGCCGCTTGGTGTTGCACTAACAAGTGCGGCACTTTCACTAAAGTCTGATGCAACAAAAGTGAATGAACTGCCATCGCCTGCGTACACATCAACTGAATCTACAAACCCAGAGCCAGACACTTCAGCTGTGCCTTCGGCGTTAATCATGCCGTCAAATACATAGCTTTGGTCAAGTGAGCCAATTGCTTCAGCTACATCTTCAAGTTCGCTGGTTACCGAGTCACGTAATGTAGATAAACCAATTACAAGTGCTGCTACCATTGAAGTAGAAAGAATGATTAGCTCTGACGTTAGTACAAAACCTTTTTGCTTTTTGCTATTTAAGTTATGTTTAATAGTTTTCATAATCGTAGCCTTTAAATTAGAAGAGCTTATGCTCACTTTATATATAGCGAGGACCATGCCAACTAATATAACTCTTTTAATACAGGTGGTTAGCGTGTTCTGGTGGTGTGCTCTTTGACTGTTTTTACTTTTGATTTGCAAAATGCAAATCAATATTAAAAATATAATTTTTAGATACTTAATACTAGAGACGTTCTGTTAAATTATTAAAACTAATAGGTGCTCAAAAAGGGTTAAATGTTAGAAGCAGTCTTGTGGGGTAACTTATAAAACGTAGGATTAGCGTAAGCTTTACTTGTATTGTTGATAAATAATAAAGTGGTTTTGCTCCTTAGTAATGCCAAATTTTAGGTATAAAAAAAGGCCCGAAGGCCTTAAGAATAACAATTACCTAAAACAGAGAGTTTACCGCGCCTAGCAAGTGCTTTTTTGTGCGTGGGTTCTGCACGTAAAACTTGCTCATAGTAGCCACAGGCCAATAAATTATTAGTATTAGCTTCTTCAATTAGCCCTTTATGGTAAAAGTAGGCGGTGCTATTTAAACCAAACTTAACCGAAAGCTCTAAGTAATTAGAAGCGATTACGTAACTGCCCTGGGCATAGTGTATAGAGGCCATTTGCAGGTATGGTGAAGCATGTGTACCAAAAACATCAACGCCGTATTGAGCAATGCTTTTTGCTTTAGCTAAATTACCTTGCTCTATTGCTAACGTAACCCCTAAAGTAATTGCGTTTAATGGCGGGTTAGCTTTATTAAGTAGAGTGTTTATAACCTGTTGAGACTGATTAGCACGGCCACTTTTATAAAGTACGTAGGCCGATATCGACAGTATTGCCGTGTTATCGGGGTGTTCAAGCATTAACTGATTCACCTCATGTACTAGGTTCAAACAGTTACTTGCATTAATACCTTCGCACTTTAATGGCTGGGCATTTAATTGGTATTTTTTAACGATGTCACCCAGCGCGTTGTAAGGATTTACTGTTGGCTTGTAATCAATATGAGCGCAACCAGATAAAGTAAGCAGTAAAATTATATAAAGTATTTTCATAGCCCTTGCTCCTGTATATAGCTAAGTATCTGGGTGTCTATATTTGCCTGTTCCCACGAACGTAAAGTATTAATTGGCTCACGCACCAGGTTTGGAGTTACAACAATTATAAGCTCGCGGTTGTTTTCACTTTTACTGGTTGTTTCGCTTAACTTCCCCAGCATGCTATTGCCGTTACCATCAGGTACAAAGTCGTGGCTTGCGTTGTTATCGGTGCTAATTAAGCCACCAATAATAAGAGGTTGTCCGTCTTTTAAACGCGTTGATGTTTGCATGCTGCGTGTATTAAATGCACTACTGTTTAAACTGCTGCCTGTGCTTTGTGCAATTTCGGCGGTTAACGTGGTATCGGGTAATGAAATTACCGGGTTTAGATCAAGCGTTATTCTATCTTTGTCGTCAACCATGGCGCGTACATTTAATTCAACTCCGAATGATTTAAATTCTGTACCGCTAAACACCGAACCACTACTACCTTGCTGCCCGCTGGTAATTCCTGAAGGGCTATAACTTGTAGGTACCGGTACTTCACCACCGACTTTAAATACGGCACTTTCACCGGCTAAAACCGTGACTGTAGGGCGAGAAAGTGTTCGAGATATACCTTCTTGTTCAAGTAACGAAAACAACATATCAATAGCAAACTGTGAGGTAGAAAGCTGTAAGTTATTTGTTAGTTGCCCACCAATTAATTGCAGCGCATTTTCTATAGTGGCCGAACCTGATTCTCGATTAGTCATACCGTCACGACCAAACAATCCCGCTTCTTTTTCATAGCCATTAGAGAGCACGCTAATATCTGGGCGCCATTGCTTTAGTCTACGTTGATTTACTTCGTATAATTGCACCGACACACGTACTTGAGGTAAATCTTCAACTTCAATACTCGACAAAACTTTACCGCCAGCCACTGAAAGCAACGTTGCTCTTGCAATATTAGAACTCACATTACTTAAGTTTAATCCTGAGGTAGCATCGTTTATTAACCCGCCAGACTCGTTAGCAAGCACTTCAATACCTGAATTTTCACTTTGCGAAGCCCCGCCCATTAAATTATTAGGGTCAAGTGGCGAGCCTTGAGTTTGCATTGCTTGCTCTGGTTCAAACAGTTTATTAATTGTATTTAATAACCGCACTAGCTCTATTTGGTTTTTAACAGAGCCTGAAAGTAAAAATACATCGCTGTCGTCATTTGATAACTCATCAACCGAAATGCGCTTAATAGTTACTTTATCTGCACCCATCGATTTAATTACTTCGCTAATCCGCTCTTCTTTTGGCTTAGGTGCTTGAGTTACTTTTATTAAATTAATGATAGCGACTTTGCTCGAATTTTGAGAACCACCGCCATTAGAATTACCCAAGCCTTGCAAGCGTTGAGCGAGAGAATTAAACATACCTTGATTAGGGTTTGAGGTAATAACAGGCTGCGCTGCTTGTGAGCTACTACTGGCGTAAAGATAATTTTTTGCAGCCTCGTAAGCGGCATGACGGTAATTTATTGTTGGTACTTCACCACGCAGTACAACAGCATGACGATCGGGGGCAATTGTTAGTTGCACGTCAGGGTGAATATCGTTGAGGGCATTTTCAAGCACGCTGTAATCTTCGGTTACGCCAAGTAAAAATGTTTCAGAGCTTTTATCGTCGTACCATACCATCATCGATGTACGGCCCAACTTTTTAGCTAAAATAAGTAGCTCACGGCCATTAACCACGTTCACATCAAGTGTTGTTTCATGGCCAAGTGCAATACGCGAAATATCACGCGTGAACACAAAGCGAGTGTGCGTCCATTTAACTAAATGCGACACTTTTTGTACCCGCTCACCATTTGCATTTTCTATATAATCTAAATTACTTTCACTGCCTACGGCGGTAAAAGATATTAGTAATAGTATAAAAGTAAATTTTAACATAAGCCTTTCCCTCAATTTGCTTAATGAATAGGTAGCAAGTATGAGACCAAGGGTTTTTATGTTTATTATCAGTAGATTGAAGTTTCTAAATGTGGTTTTTGTTATTTTGATTCGCAAATTGCAAATCAATGATTCACACAGGGATTAATAAAGGAGTGAGCTTAAAATAGCTAAGCTCAGAGCGTGTAAATACGCTCTGCGCTAGGGCCTGTTTATCTTTCGAGGTTAATCCTAAAAGGCCTACAGGCACAGTATTAATTAATGCAATGCAGCAGTGAAAGGAATGCTTTCACAGATTTTCGCTTCAGCTATTAATAGCTCTTCTAGGCGAACATCAACTTCTTCTTTTTCAAAGTATTCGTAAGCGAGTTCTACAAATAGATTTTTATGTTTTTCTTCTGACTTAGCAATAGCAACATAAAAGTCTTTTTCTTTACCTTCAGGTAATGCTTGGGCAACTAGAGAAAAGCGTTCATGGCCGCGTGCTTCAATTACACCGCCAACCAGTAATCGGTCCATTAAAAAGCCATCGCGTCCGTGTCTAAATAGTGCACGAATTTGTTTTATGTATGGATCTTTTTTGTCGTCACCTAGGTTTACATCGCGTTCTAAAAGTAACTTAAGCACTTGTTTAAAATGTATTAGTTCTTCTAGTGCTAAGTCGGTCATGGCTTTTACTAATTTACGTTTGTCTGGGTAATGCGACAGCATAGACATAGCCATACCGGATGCTTTTTTTTCAGCAGCAGCATGATCTTGTAAAAATGTATTAAAGTCAGCAAGGACAACTTCGGTCCATTCAAATGGGGTGTGGTATTTTAATTCAAACATGTTCTGTACAACTTAAATAATAATGCGGGGATTTTAACGTATTTGATTTAAAAAATCTTGTAAGGCAGTAATTTATCTATGCGCCCTTTAGCCGTAGATTCAACTTTTAACGGGTGTTTAATATCGTTCCATGCGGTGACTTTACCGCCCATATTCATTTTTTCAAAATCAGCTTTGTCACTTTTTAATGCTAAAAAATCGCATAGCTTTTTGTAACTATCAGGCTTTGCTATATCAATGGATAAAAAATCGTTGTCACGGTTATTAAAGTACGTTTGAGCATCATTAAAATGTGTTTTATAGCAGTGAGCTAAGTAACTATCGTCGCTAATATTATTAAGCGAAAGCTCACTAAACGTATTTAAATAACAGCGCTTTATATGAATATTAAAGCCCCCATCGCCGCGCGTTAAATTAGTGTGCATACGCGTTAGGAGCTGCTTTATTGATGGCAGCCATGCACTCAATTCGCGTTCTAGGTAAATAAATTTAGAATTTTGGTAATGGATATCAAGCGCTTTAAAATCGTTAAATATGGGAGTGTCGGCAATCGCGTTAGCGTTTTCAAAACAGGCATTGGTATAGGCGGTATGCGCTGTTGTAATGCCGAGCTCTAAAAATGCGTGGCACACACTGGTTGTGCCGGTACGCGGTAAACCTATTATAAATATTTTGCTCATTAATTTTTCTTTAATTAACCACGAGTCACAAGCATAACAAATGCACTAATAATAATGACTAAAAATGTTGATACAGCACCAATTTGGCGAAATCTCATGTTTTTTTCTACGATGCCTGAATTGTGAAATACACGTCCTATTAATAACATCCCACCTAGTATGTGACAGTAATGACTAGCAAGGCCTTGATACTCTACTAAAAAAAGTAAAATAACAGCAAATGGTACGTACTCCATAAAGTTACCGTGGGCGCGTATTGCACGTTGAAGGCTTGGCTCACCGTTGTCGCCCAATGATACTTTTTGTGCCTGGCGTAATTTTATTACGTTAAAACTTAAATAAACATAGTAAAACGCAAGTAGTGCTGCATAAGTTGAAATGATCACAGTGTTGTCCTGTTATTTTTATCGCATAAATATGCGCTCTATTATTGTGGGCGTGATAATAACATATAAATTTGAGCAGCATTATCAGAAGTTTAATAAATGCCTATGCTAAGCTAGAGGTATTAAGTAAGTAGAAAAATACAAAGGATTTTATGTTTGTACCTCGCAAAGTAGCCGATAGTTACCGTGGAATGATTAACAGTATTGGCTTTTACCCTTCAGTGCTTTCAGTGGGCTTTTTGGTATTCGCCATTATTACTATGTCAGTTGAATATTTAGCCCCTATTGAGCAACTAAAATCGTTTATATCGGTTGTACTTGTTGATAGCGCCGAAAACGCGCGTACTATTTTAAGCACCTTAGCAGGCAGTATTATTTCGCTTACCGTGTTTAGTTTTTCGATGGTAATGGTGGTTTTAAATTCGGCCAGTGCGAGTTTATCGCCTCGCGTAGTGCCTGGGCTTATTACGCGTAAATCACACCAAATGGTTTTGGGCTTTTATTTAGGTAGTATAATTTACTCAATAATTATGCTTATAAATATTAATAAGCTTGAAGGTGGCAGTACGGCTATTCCTTCCATTGGTGTGTTGTTTGCACTTGTTTTTGGCTTGATTTCATTAGGTTTATTTGTATTTTTTATACATTCAATCTCACGTGCTATTCAGGTTGATAACGTATTAAATGGCTTATTTAGTCAAACTAAAAACGAAATTAAAACAATTATCCAAAGGCAACAAGATAACCCTGTTGAAGATTTTCCTGATTTTAGCAAGTGGCATTCGGTTAGCAGTAAAACAGAAGGATATTATAAAGGCGTACATACCGATAAGCTGTGTGCCATTTTAGCCGATGAAGATATAAAGGTGTATATCTCTGTTAACCAAGGCTATTTTACGGTTAAAGGCTACCCATTTTTAAAATGTAATAAAGACATATCAAACGATGAAGAGCTGATAAATAAAATTCTCGACTGCTTTATTTTTTATATAGAAGAGTACATTAGTGATCATTATCGTTATGGGTTAACGCAAATATCTGAAATTGCAGTTAAGGCAATGAGCCCTGGTATCAACGATCCTGGTACTGCGGTTAAATCAATTGATATGCTGAGTATTTTACTTATTCAACGACTTTCAATTAACGATATTAACTACTCGTTTAAGCACAGTGATAATGCCCCTTTGTTATACCTTCATGAAACAAGCTTTGATGAGTTATTACACGACAACTTTACACCGCTGCGTAATTACGCCAAAGGCGATGCATACGTAATGACAAACGTGCTTGAGGCATTTAAAAATATTTTGTTTGTTGCCCATAAAGATACCGATGCACGCAACAGTTTATTTAATTATTTAAATGCGATTGTTGATGACATAAATGAGCATGTAACTAATGAATACGACAGACGCGAAGTGACTAATATGCTCAACTCAATAGCGCGTATTAGCCAGGAGCAAGGTGAGAAGTTGGTGGCACGTTTTGAGCACGACTAGGGCGTGTTGAACTATGTGGATTGAAATTTGTTCAATCTAGGGGCGATTAAATCGCGGCGCGAGGTTTGTAACCTAGTGGGCTCGGTAACTGCTCCTGCGTTACTCTAATGACTTACATCCATGTAAGAATAAGTAAAAACCGAGCAAAGCTTCCGCGTCCTGCTCACGCCCCTTACCTACATCCTGTAGGCAACAAAGAGTTAATCGTCCCTAGGAAGAACCTATATTTTAGTCTATGTAGTACACAGCATAGCTTGAGGCAGTAACTTTAATCTCTCCAGCATGGTAGGCATCAGGTACATAGTTACTTGGTGCGCTATCAGCCATCATTACTTTTTCTGCACGCATATAAGGCTGCGACTGCACATTGAGTGGACTTAGTGATGCGCTGTACAATCCTTTTAAATCAACGCCATAATCTTCACTAAACTCTTTTGCTGCGTCACGTGCGTCTTTAATTGCTAACTTTTGCGCTTTTTTATGCAGCTCGTTGTAGTTACTTGCTAAAAATTGCGTTTGATTAATTTCGTTAATACCGTTGTTAACTAAGCTTTGTAGTAACTCAGGGTATTTATTTATATCGCTAAGCTTTACAGTTAATGTACGAGAAACCTTAAACCCTTTAAATTCTTGATTACCGGTAGTGCGGTTGTATTGGCTATCACGGTTTATTGAGATTTGCCCGGCGTTTATATCTCCCTCTTTAACACCAATTTCTTTTACGAGCTTAATTGCTTTAGCGATGGTTAAGTCGGTTTTATTTTTAGCCGCAATTAAGTCTTTATCAACCTCAGTAATACCTACGCTAAGTTGCACGTAATCTGGCATAGTTGTAAGGGTTGCTTCGCCTTTAACATAAATATGAGGAGTATCGGGAGTTGCAGCAGCAAGTGCATCAAAACTAAGTACATTTAAAGCCAGTGCGCTACCTAAAACGAGAGTCAGTGTTTTCATAAGTCGATCCTTTAATTTTGTTAAGGTTATTAAAGACCTTACGTGGTTATACCAACCTGCATAAATCTTTGATCAATTTAACGAATTAAATTGCACTATAACGTCGTTAAAAGTTTTTTATTTAGAACAACTAGATATAAAAACTTTTGCCTAATTCTAGCGTAATTTTCTTAACGTTAAATAGACCCCATATATAAGCAGACTGGTATTAATTAAATATGAACAAGCACAAAAAAACAGGCAATTGCCTGTTTTTTGTTTTAACTTAACATATTAAACACTGCAACGTTTATAGTTACGGTATTTTGGTAACCAGTAATTTCTGTCGATTGCTGCCCATAACGCATCATCAGTAATCTCAAGAGCAACGCCCTCTTCGATTGCTTTTTTAGCAATGGCAAATGCAATACGCTTACTTAGCGTTTCAATTTCAGTTAGGGCTGGTAATAAACTACCTTTACCTGTGTTGGCACGCGGCGATGATTCAGCAAGCATTTCGCTAGACACACTTAACATAGCATCTGTAATGCGTGTCGCTTTAGCGGCAATAACCCCTAAACCAATACCTGGAAAAATATAACTGTTGTTACATTGTGGGATTGGGAAAATTTCACCGTTGTATTCAACCGGATCAAATGGGCTACCTGTTGCAACAAGTGCCTTACCGTCTGTCCATTTAATAACATCAGCAGGATGAGCTTCTACCTGCTTAGATGGATTACTTAATGGGAAAATAATTGGCTGTTCACAACCGGCGTGCATAGCGCGAATTACTTGTTCGCTAAATAAACCAGGTTGGCCTGATACACCAATTAAAATGTCTGGTTGTGCACAGTGCATAACATCAAGAAGTGATGCGTATTCACCGCTGTATGTCCACTCACTTAAAGAGCCTTGCGGTTGTGCAAGTGCTTGTTGGAAATCGCGTAAGCCTTCCATACCTTCACTAAGCAAACCAAAACGGTCAACCATAAATACTTGGCTACGTGCCTGTGCTTCACTAATGCCTTCAAACACCATTTGGCTAATGATTTGCTCTGCAATACCACAACCGGCAGAGCCAGCGCCCACAAATACTACTTTTTGTTGACTTAGGGTTGAATTTTTAATACGACACGCAGCAAGTAAAGACCCTACTGCTACAGCCGCCGTACCTTGAATGTCATCATTAAAGCTACAAATTTCATTGCGGTAGCGCTTAAGTAGTGGCATTGCATTTGGCTGTGCAAAATCTTCAAACTGAAGTAACACATTTGGCCAACGGCGTTTAACCGCTTTAATGAATAAATCTAAAAACTCATCGTATTCGTCTTGAGCAATACGCTTATGGCGTGCACCCATGTACATAGGATCGTTTAAAAGCTTTTCGTTATTAGTACCCACATCAAGCATTACAGGCAATGTGTATGCTGGGCTTATACCACCACACGCAGTGTAAAGTGACAGTTTACCAATTGGGATACCCATGCCACCAATACCCTGATCGCCTAGGCCTAAAATACGCTCGCCATCGGTTACAACAATAACTTTTACTTTGCCTTTGGTAGCGTTTCGTAAAATGTCGTCAATTTGGTAGCGATCTTCATACGAAATAAACAAACCACGTGCGCTGCGGTAAATGTCTGAGAATTTTTCACAGGCATCACCTACTGTAGGCGTGTAAATGATTGGCATCATTTCTTCAAGATGGTCACGCACTAAACGGTAGTAAAGTGTTTCGTTATTATCTTGAATCGCACGTAAGTAAATATGCTTATTAAGATTGTCGGTAAAGCTAGAGTACTGCTGATAACAACGCTCAACTTGCTCTTCTATTGTTTCAAAGCGAGGAGGAAGTAAACCAGCAAGATTGAAATTTTCGCGTTCTTTTTTACTAAAGGCACTGCCTTTATTTAATAGCGGTGTTTCAATTAGGCCAGGGCCAGAATGATGAATATATAAGTAGTTAGGATCAGTATTAGTTGTCATATTTCCAGGCTTTAACGGAGTCTTAAGTTATGATCTGTCATTATCAGTATTAAAGGTTTAATTGCAACGACAATTAAGCTTGTCAGACCATTGAGAGAAAACACATGCGGGCTTCACTGCCCGCAAGCATATTATACATAATTTAAAATTGTATAGTGGCGTTATTATCAGTTAAATCAGATAACGCAATACCTTCACGGCGCGGATCAGCTCCGCCATATAAGGTATTATTTTTAACTTCAACTGCGTGTAAGCCTGAGTTTAAATCAATAATACGTACATTGTGGCCGCGTTTAGTAAGCGCAGGCGCAATAGCTTCTATGGCTGTGCCTTTTTCAAGGCTGGTGTAATCGTTACGATTTGTTGTACGCGGTAAGTTAATGGCGTCTTGCGCTGATAAATTCCAGTCAATAACACCCACAACAACTTGTGCAACGTAATCTATGATACGACTACCACCAGGTGAGCCTACAATTAAACGTAAGCTGCCATCTTTATTAAATACCATTACCGGTGACATAGAGCTACGCGGGCGTTTACCAGCCTCTACACGGTTTGCTACAAGTTTGCCGTTTTTACGTGGCGATAACGAAAAGTCAGTTAGTTGGTTATTTAAAATAAAGCCATTAACCATAACCGTAGAGCCAAACGCCATTTCAATTGAACTGGTCATCGACACTGCATTGCCTTTACTATCGACAATAGATACGTGCGAGGTAGACGGTAACTCGTATGAGTCATCCATTGCGTAGCTTAAGTAACCTACAGGATTACCTGCAACGGCTGGTTGGTCTGTTTCGGTAATTAATTTAGCGCGCGAGGCAATGTAATCTTTGTTTAAAAGCTCTTTTGTAGGTACTTGGGTGAAATCAGGGTCGCCCATGTACATATCGCGGTCGGCAAATGCAATACGCGATGCTTGGCTAAAGTAATGAATTGCTTTTTCGCCATTTGGCTTAAGTGCGCTCATATCTTTATGTTCAAGTAGACCAAGCATTTGTAGCACCGCTACACCACCACTACTAGGTGGTGCCATTGAACATACGTTGTACGCTCGGTATTGTATACACACAGCGTCGCGTTCTTTGCTTTTGTAATCCGCTAAGTCTTGTACGCTCAACTTACCAGGAGCAATTTTAGAGTGCTGTACGGCGTTAACCATTTGCTTAGCGTTTTCGCCTTTGTAAAACGCATCAATGCCTTGCTTTGCAATGTCTTTGTATAAGTCAGCAAGTGGTTGGTTCTTTTTAACACTACCTGCTTCAATTAATTTACCATTTGGATAAAAATATTCGTTAATAATAGGCATGCTCAACACGCCAGGGTTTAACTGGCGTGCTAATAAGCCATGTAAACGCGGCGAAATTACAAAGCCTTGCTCTGCAAGTTCAATAGCTGGTTTAAAAAGTTCTTCCCACGGCAATGTACCGTATTGCTTATGCGCGCTTGCAAAGGCATGTAAAATACCAGGTACACCAACAGAGCGCCCTCCTACTACTGCTTCAATCCATTTAACGGCTTTACCGTGCTTATCTAAAAACAGCGTTTCGTCTGCATTTGCAGGAGCTGTTTCACGGCCATCAAAGCTAGTAAGCTTATTGTTTGCTTTGTTGTAGTACATCATAAATGTACCACCGCCAATACCTGACGACTGCGGCTCAACTAAAGTAAGTACAAGCTGAGTAGCAATAGCAGCATCTACCGCACTGCCGCCTTGGGCTAAAATTTGTTGACCGGCTTTTGAAGCATATGGGTTTGCCGCAGCAACCATGTACTTATTCCCTTGCACCACTTGTTTATGGATTAATCCAGTAGCGGCTTCAGGTTCGCGAGTTTCGATTTGAGTAGGTTGTGCAATAGAAGGCAGCGTTACTGCGCACAGTCCAATGGCAAATAATGAGTTAAGTTTAAAATGCATAAAAATACTAAAAACACTTAATTACGTAGTTGTATTTGGCATCTTAAAGTTAAACGGGCACAATATGCAAAAATTTTGACTAAAAAATTACAATAAAATGCTTAATTTCCCTATTCAACCTCGTTATATATTACCGCCTATAATTTTGCTGCTTTTTAGTACCATTTTTGCTGCATTTGATTTAAATAATTTACTTGAATTTAACCGAAGCTTAATTCATGAAGGTGACCTGTGGCGAATTTTCACCAGCCAATTTGTTCATGCTAATTGGGCTCATTTGGGATTAAATGCCAGTGGTGTTTTATTAATATGGCTTTTGCATGGTGAATATACATCCCCTACTCGTTATGCGTTTAATATATGCTTGCTGGCATTATGGTGTGGACTCGGTGTGTATTGGTTTTGCCCAAGCATACATATTTACACTGGGTTAAGTGCTTTACTTCATGGCGTAATTATTTGGGGGGCAGTTAAAGATATAACCGTAGGACTTAAATCGGGTTATTTATTATTTATAGGCGTATGGATTAAAATAGCGTTTGAGCAATTTAGCGGCCCAAATGCCGATATAGGAAAACTTATTAACTCCACTGTGGCCATTGATGCACATTTAATTGGCGTTATTGGTGGAACTCTACTTGCCATACCACTGGCTATAGAGCTCTTAAAAAAGCAAAAATAGCGCATAAGCTATTGCTCCTCCAATAAAAACGCCGCGTTAGTTTATTAAACTAACGCTGCGTTTTTGTTTTTATACTTTATTTTAAGAATTAAAGCGTTTCTTTAAATAACTTATGAATACGTCGGTATTCGTCTAACCAGCTTGAAGGCTGTACAAAGCCATGTGGTTCAACTGGGAATATCGCTGTTTCAAAGTTTTGCTTTTCCAGCTCTATTAAGCGCTGTACTAAACGTACTGAATCTTGAAAAAACACGTTATCGTCAACCATGGGTGAGTTAATTAATAAACGCTTGTTTAAACCCTCAGCATAGTAAATTGGCGAGCTACGTTCATAGGCAATCGGGTCAACATCAGGATGGTTTAATATATTAGCTGTGTAACCTGTGTTGTAGTGCGCCCAATCGGTAACAGGGCGAAGTGCAGCACCCGATTGAAATAACTCTGGCGCGGTAAATAAGGCCATAAAAGTCATAAAGCCGCCGTAAGAGCCGCCATAAGTACCGACAGCTTTAGTATCAACGTTGGCATTTTGCGCCATCCATTTAACGCCATCGGCTAAATCTTGTGTTTCAGGCGTGCCCATTTGACGATAAATCGCAGTACGCCAATCGCGTCCGTAACCTTTAGACGCACGGTAATCCATATCCATTACTATATAGCCTTCATCTGCTAGTAATGAATGAAACATAAATTCACGAAAATAAACCGAAAACCCCATATGTGAATTTTGTAAGTAGCCTGCGCCGTGGTTAAAAATAACCGCTTTACGGTTTTTGCCTACTTCACCCTCTACGTAATCAGCTGGGTAGTACACTTTTGCGTATATTGGTTGATCAGTATGGCTCGATGGCACGGCTACAATTTTAGGTGCAGTTAGCTTTTTAGCTAAAAACTCATCCGACACTGTATGAGTTAAGCGCGTGGCTTTTGTATTTGCTTTAGCATCTGCTACGTAAAGCTCATTAGGCATGGTAATTGTAGAGTGCTTAAGGAGTAACTTGGTTTCATCAGGGCTTAACGTGTAGTCAGTCATGCCATTTAAGTCAGTAACTTGCTCACTCTTACCTGTTTGCGGGTTAACACGGTAAATTTCGTAAAGACCTGGGTGCTCAACATTCGCTTTATAATAAATAGCGCTGTCGTCGCTGGTAAGCGTTAAATTAGAAACTTCAAATTGGCCTTGTGTTAGCGCAGTTGCTTTACCATTTACTGGTTTTTTATAAAGCTGGCTATAACCCGACTCTTCCGATAGATAATAAAGCGTGTTTGAGTTATGCAACCAACCAAAGTCGTTAAATGCATAAGCAATCCATGCATCGTCATGTAGGCGGTGCTGCGAAACGAGTTTGTTGCTTTCAAAATCAACGGTAGCAAGCCAACGATCTTTGTTGTCCCAGGCTTCAAGCATGATAGCAACTTGTGACCCGTCATCGTTCCATACTATTGGGCTTTGCTCAAAACCCCAGTCCATAATAAGGTTAATGCCACGAGGCGCCTTTTTAGACTTATAGGTTTTACCATCACGTGCATAATTTTCTTTTTTAACTGCGGCTAAAACATCTTCATCAAAACCCGGTAAGGTACTAAAGCTAAGTGATGTTTGCTCTTTATTAGTTAAATTGATGTACACAAGCTGTGATGTTTCTTCTTTAGCATCGGCTACACGGCGGCGTGCTTTTTTAGGCTCAATAGTGGCGTCATTTGTAATGTAGTTAGGCATAATATCGCCCTCACCACGCCAATCTGTTTGCTTTTGTACAACGACTAACAGCGCATCACCATTTGATGAAAGTTGTGCTTCAGATACTTTATTACCGTCACCTAAGTAGTAAGCCGTGTTAGCAATTGAATCGTTTTGTTCATTAATTTGCTCACTGCGCGCTTGCTTATCTTTTTTGTTTTTTTGCTGAAGCGCTACAAATTTAATCAGTTTATGCTGCTCTTTAGCAATATAAGTGCTTGGCTCTTCAATGCCTTTAGGCTCATCGGCAAGCTTTAAGTTAGCAAGCTCAGTCGTTAAACCTGTTTTTAAATCAACTCTAAAAAACACATTGCCTTGGCGATAAACTAAATCGCCATTGTTTAAAAATTGTGGTTTAGATTCGCTTGCTGATGTAGCTGTAATTTGTTTAAGTTCACCCGTTTTTAGGTTTTTAACAAATACATTGCCTTTAAACGTGTAGGCCGCCATTGTTTTATTTTTTGAATAAACAGCTTTATTTGAACCCACAGTATGAAGTTTATTAAGTGCTACCTGCTCTGCTGTTTGGCTAGTAACAGATTGGCTAAATAAATCGCGTAGTGTATTACCTTGCTCTTTTTGAGCATAAATAATAGTAGCCGAATCGCTAGCCCAGTAAGCACGCTCTGGCTGATTACCCATCCAATCTGGATCGGCCATTGCTTGTTCTAGCGTTATTTTTTGTGAGCCGATATCTGCTGGTGTGTTTACAACCGCAGCAATCTTAGTTGCTGGTAATACACTTTGCTGTGTTGAAGAGGTGTTAGCAGTAGCGCTACAACCTGCAAGCATGACACTTGAGGCAACAGCTAAGGCCACTAACGTTTTAGATGAAGAAAAATTAAAAATCATAGTGCTTCTATACGGTTATTATAATTAAGCCGTATTTAAGCAGAAGCACTCAAGTTATTGCAATTTTTTAAGATAAATAGCTATTAAACAGGGTAAAGCTCAGTTTACTAACGCCCCCTTTATTAGTGGACGCTATTCAACTATTAAATCAAGCCACACCAGTCGATGATCGCTTGAAGCGTTTCTGTCCTTAATTAAACGATATTCATCGCTAGTTTTAGTTGGCCAAAACACACCACCGTCTTTAATTTTTAAGCCGTAGTTTGACGGTAGTACGTAATCAACACGCGCTTGCCAATTAGCACTGTAATTTTGTGCATAAGGTACATCGTATTGCTCTTTAGCGCCTTCACTTTTTGGAACAAATTGAGCGTTAATAAGTGGGTTTTTAAGTAGTTGATCGGTGGTATTTGTACGCGCTTTATCGCCCTCTGGTGCGGCATTTAAATCACCTAAAATAACAAAACGAGAGTAAGTTTTTAATCCGCCTTTTTGGCCTTTATCATCGTAAATATACTTGGCGTTTGATACATAGTCAGCAATTAGCCTTACTTCATCGTGGTTACGCTTGCCGTTCCTGTCTTCTTCGCCATCAAATACAGGCGGTGTTGGGTGAGATGCAATAACATGAACGGTTTTATCATTTACGTTAATAGGTAAATCCCAAAACGATTTAGAGCTGAGCCTAAGTGCTTGCCATTCTTGTGCGTTATACCAGTTTTCGCCTGTTTTAGGCATCACTGGCATTAGTGCATTTGGCATGTCTTTATATTTAAAGGTTTGAAGAGTTCTTACTTTATCAAAATCGATTGGGTATTTTGACAAAATTGCCATACCATAATGGCCTTCAAAAAAGCCAAAGCCTTGTGCATCGCCCATCACGCCATTTTTTTTGCCATCATTATCTAAATCAAACTCGGTGGCTAGGCCTGTATTTACTGGGGCTATATAAGAGTAAGGGTAGTTAATAGCCGCTTGTTTTTGCTGACCTACATTTAAATAATGTTTATTAAAGTATTCAATGCCCTGCTCTTTTGGGATGTAATCAAATTCGTTAAGTAAAATAATGTCAGGGTGAACACGTTGAATAATTTCGGCTATGTTTTTAATTTGCTGGTGGTTTGCTTTAAGTGCGTTAGCTAAAGCATCACTTTTAATTTGCTCACCTTTAGGCGTGTGATTAGTTGCATCCATACTTACATTAAATGTAGCAACACGAAGAGAGTCTGATGCAAATGCACTGTTACTAAAAAAAGTACTAAAAGAAGCGGCAACAAGTAGTGCGCTATAAATTGCTTTAAGTTTCATTAAATAATTTCACTGTAAAATTTTAGACTCAATCATTATTTCACAAACTGGGTATCCACGCGCCTTTTTTAAACATAAAAAAGCCGAGCAAGCTCGGCATTTAATAAAACGAGTATTTAGCCGTTTAATGAAGGATTAAATTAGCTGCCGCTTTTAAAATACCTGGGTAGTCTTGCTCAGGTAAATATTCAGTAAGCTCACCTAATTTATCTGCTAGGTCGTTCATGCTAGTGGCCGATACGTTTATATGGCCCATTTTACGACCTGGTTTTGCAGTTTTACCGTACCAATGGCTAGTCACATCTGCGTATTTTAGTACGTCAGCTGGAATACTAGGTTGCCCTAGTACGTTTATCATCGCGGTAATGTGTTTAAGCTCTGTATTACCAAGCGGTAAACCTGCTACAGCACGCATGTGGTTTTCAAACTGCGAACAGTGACAACCTTGCTGCGTCCAGTGGCCTGAGTTATGTACACGCGGTGCAATTTCGTTTACGAGTAACGTGCCTTGTACATCAAAAAATTCAATAGCTAGTACGCCAACATAGTTAAGTTCGTTTGCTATTTGAGTAAATGCATCGTTTGCTTGAGCTTCAACGCTGCGATTGTTTTTACCCGCAATAGATAAAGTTAACACACCATTTGTATGCTCGTTTTCTGTTAGCGGATAAATAGCAACATTACCGTGTTTATCGCGCGCACCAATAATAGAGACTTCACGATCAAACGGGATCATTTTTTCAGCAATAATTGTATGTGGCGCAAGCTCTGTGCCCGATGCAATAAAATCAGCCATTTGTGACCAAATTTCGTCTATTTGATCATCTGACTTTAATCGCCATTGACCTTTTCCATCGTAACCTGCTTGGCATGTTTTAATAACAAGTGGCTTACCTAGGGTTTTAACGGCAAGTTCTAAATGCGCTTTTTCAGTAATTAATTGGTACGGCGCACAAGTTACGTTTGTTTTATCAAGCAATGCTTTTTCAAGCGAGCGATCGCCACCGGTTTTAATAGCGGCTTTTCCTGGGTAAAACTTATTGCTGTTACAGCAAAGTGTTAGTACGTCATCAGGAATGTGCTCAAACTCGGCAGTAATTGCATCTGCGTTTGAAATTGCTTGCTCAAGTGATGTGGTATAAACCTCGCCAGTTAGCGGGTGTATAATTTGCTTGCTGCCTACATCGTACGCCACTACGTTTAAATTAAGCGGCGCGCCTGCAAGGCTCATCATACGTGCAAGTTGCCCTGCACCTAATATTAAAATATTCATTATTACTCTGCAGGGTTTGGGTTAGCTAATATAGTGTCGGTTTGCGCTTTACGAAACGCTTCAATTTTTGCAAAAATTTCTGGATTTTGACACCCTAAAATTTGTGCAGCTAGTAAACCTGCGTTTGCAGCGCCCGGCTCACCAATGGCAAGCGTACCAACAGCAACACCTTTAGGCATTTGGCAAATAGATAAAAGTGAATCAACACCATTTAATGCTTTTGATTTTACAGGTACGCCCAGTACAGGAAGCGATGTAAAAGCAGCAGCCATACCCGGTAAATGCGCAGCGCCGCCAGCGCCTGCAATAATCACTTTAATACCACGTTCTGCGGCTGAACTTGCATAATCAGCAAGTAATTGAGGAGTGCGGTGTGCAGACACGACTTTAGTTTCGTACTTAATGCCAAAATGCTCTAGCATAAGTGCTGCATGTTCCATGGTTGGCCAATCTGATTTAGAACCCATAATAATGCCAACAGTCATAAATACTCCTCAGTAATGTATTTTTCAAAATAGCGGACTTATGTCCGGTTTTAGGCGGGTATTATACCCAAACGCCGTTTAATTGCGACTCACAAAAACAAAAAAAGCCATGTTTAAACATGGCTTTTTAGAATTAACGGGTAGATAACCTGAACTCTGGTTAAGAGATTTACTAACGTGTTGAATCATGGTGATATTTAAATTTATCTTCTCTAGCCAGAGATTTTCAGTGAAAACAAGGCGAATTTACGCGTCAATAGCTAGCCTATTGCAAGTAAATTCAACGCAGTTAGCGCTGAAAATAGCGGCTCGATATAGGTTTATTATCCAGAGTTCATATATGGTCTCCTCCAGTATTGCAAGGTGTCATTCAACGATAGCAGGGACAGGTTTGCTGTCATATATACGGTCTTTTAGTGAAGATTATTACTTCTGACCTTGATGTAATCCGCGCATATTGTCCTGATCAGGTTATCGGTATTTACTACCACTGAACTCTATAGGTTTTCAATATGCAGGTTTGACCTGTTATGTCATCGTTTTAGTCACTTACGCAATTCTTTGAAGAGTATTTATACGGGTGAGTAACTCTCACCTGAAGCGCTAATAGCCCAAGCCATTCTCGCCATCTTGTTGGCATAAGCTACACATGCTCGATTATGCCCTCGAGTTTGAACTAGTCGGTTTATCCATTGACTTAATTTATCATTCTTCGTTTTTGCTCTGGAGACAACCGCTTTTGCTCCTTGGATCAACAGGCACCTTAAGTAGCTATTTCCTCGCTTACTTATCCCAAGTAAAGTATCTTTTCCGCCACTACTGTGTTGACGCGGAACGATACCTAAAGACGCTGAAA